>JAIPBY010000070.1 GCA_021738605.1 Chitinophagaceae bacterium
GAATGGTGCGGACCTTGCAAAATGATGGCACCCATCCTTAAAGAACTCAAAGATACAGTTGGTGCACACGCAATTGTTCTCAAAATCGATGTAGATAAAAATCCATCCATTGCACAACATTACCAGGTGCAGGGAGTCCCCACCCTGATCATCTTTCAAAATGGTTTTGTAAAATGGCGCCAGTCAGGCGTTGTTCCTGCCCGACACTTGAAAACCGAGTTGGAAAAATTAATGCTGACTTGACGGGTTGATCTGGCCAGGGTTTTCAAAATCCCTCTATATTCGCAGAAATCCCCTCTCATGCGATATAGAACTTTACTACAGCCTTTCTTATTTGCCTTCTCATTGATATGCTGTTTGCATGCAGGGGCACAGGTTGCCCTTACTGCAACTCCATACGCTCAAAATTTCAATGCATTGGCAAAGACAGGAACAGCATCTGCCCTGCCTTCAGGCTGGCTCTTGCTGGAAACGGGTACCAATGCGAATACCAACTATACTGCAGGAACAGGTTCTTCAAATGCTGGGGATACCTATAGTTTCGGTATCGATGCGGCAGCAGACGACAGGGCGCTTGGAGCGGTACAATCCGGTAGCGTTATTTCATCCTTTGGTGTCGCTTTCACCAATACTACAGGAGGTGCCATCACCTCACTAAAAATTGCCTATGCAGGTGAACAATGGAGGCTGGGTTTCGCTGCAAGAACTGACAGGCTCGATTTTCAATACAGTACTGATGCCACTGGCTTGGCCAACGGCACATGGAAAGATGTGGATCAGCTTGATTTTACCGGACCAGTAACAACAGGAACAGTAGGCGCATTGGATGGAACGAATGCTGCAAATGCAACTGCCATCAATTATACCATCACCGGTCTTAATATTGGCAATGGTGCCACCTTTTACCTGCGCTGGTCTGATTTTAATGCACCCAATGCAGATGATGGACTGGGGATAGATGATTTCTCCATTGAAGCCATTAGTGCGGGTGCTGACAATACAGCCCCTACGCTTTCTTCTGTCACTCCTGCCAACAATGCGACTGGTATCAACACAAGCACAAGCCTGGTGCTCAATTTCTCTGAACCTATTGCAAAAGGAACGGGCATTGTAACGCTGAAAAAATTTGCCGACAACAGCCTTGTGGGCAGCTTTGATGTTTCTACCACAGCTGTTGCTGTTTCAGGTGCTGCTGCCAGTATTACAGTAAGCGGGCTCACCCTTTCTACAAAATACTATATTGAGGTTCCCAACACCGCTTTTGCTGATGTTGCGGGCAACAAGTTTGCAGGGTTCACCGGTAGCAGCACCTGGAGTTTTACCACTTCGGTTGCCCCTGAGTTTTCCTTTGATTTCAATGCCTGTTCAGGAGGTCTTTCTTCGGGTTGGTCACAGACCAGTGTGAAGGGTGATAGCGCATGGGCTTGCAGCATATTTGGCAATGCCGGTACCAATGGTGTGCAGGTCAATGGCTTTGTTTCAGGCACTGGCGCGGCAGACAATGAAGACTGGTTCATTTCTCCTGCATTGGACCTCAGTCTTTTTCAGTTTCCTATTCTTTCGTTTAGCGAAAGGACAAAATTTTCCGGACCTCAAATTCAACTATTGGTGGCCAGCAACCAGGCTTCCAGGCCTGCACCGGGGGCCGCTGCCTGGACGCCTGTTGACGCAATGTTACCCTTGCCGAACAGCGATAAATGGACCTTGGTAGAAGATATCAACCTTGCAACCTTCAAATCCGGATCAACCTATATCGCTTTCAAATATACATCCTCCCCTGCGCTTGGTGCTGCAAGGGTTTCGTTGGATGATGTGCAAATCAAAAACAGGACTGCAGCCCCTGTTGCAAAAGTATTTCTTGAAACACCAACCTTGGCCCAGTTTGACAACAGCACTGCCGGAACAACAACAGCATCCAAGCCCATCCGCTTTAATGTGATGAATGCCGCTTCAGACCTGATGATCACTGCTCCTGCGCTTTTCCAGGTTTCCAAAGACAATATTGCTTTCTCCAGCAGCATCAGCTTCACTGTTGCACAGTTGACCGGTGGGTCTAAAACCATTCATGTAAGGTACATGCCCACAACAGATAAATCGGTTGCCGTGGGAAGGATTGCTTTCAGTGCCATGGGGTCAGCCACTGCCTATTATGATCTCTCAGGAAATACCTATGCAAAGAATGCAACCCTTGATGTGGTCAACTGGAATATCCTTTGGTTTGGCAGCACTGCAGCCGGTCAGGGACCAACCAATGATGACCTGGCCCAGGCCAACATCAAACGCGTCATGGACAGCCTGGATGCTGATATCTATGCATTTTCAGAGGTAGTAGACATCAACCGTTTCAAAACACTCATTGAATCATCTGCCGGCTATGGCTTTATAGTTTCCGATTATTGTTCTAACGCAGCCAATACTTCGAGCGGAAGTTATGCGCCTGGTCAGAAGATTGCTTTTGCCTACAAGAAATCAGTCATCACCAACGCAACAGCAAGAGGATTCCTGAAATCCAGTACTGCCGCCAATTCCAACTGGGCCAGCGGACGTGTTCCTTTCTTGTTACAGGCAGATGTTGTGAATGGAACAGCTACCAAAAAAATGAATTTTATCCTTGTCCATGGAAAGTCTGGAAGTACGGCATCTGATCACCTGAGAAGAAAAGATGGCGCCAAGGAGTTGAAAGATTCCCTTGATGCCAGTTTTAATGCTGCCACTGTTATCATCCTGGGCGATTATAATGACGACCTTGATTCTACTATTTCTGAGGGCGTCAGTCCTGCGCTTACTTCTTATGATGATATTGTCAAGGATTCCACTGATGCAGACCGGTACAAAGCCATCAGCATGATCCTGAGCAATACCGGGCACAATTCAATGATTGGGTATAATGATTTCATTGACCATGTGATCATCTCCAATGAACTCGAAGCAGACTACATCAATGGTTCTGTACGATTAATCAGGGAAGTAAACGATTGGATTGCCAACTATGCCACTACAACTGCTGATCATATCCCGGTGCTCAGCCGTTACCTCTTGCCATCATCAGGAACCACGGCAGTGAACACTTACGAGCCAAGTCGCATTGGATTGACACTGATCCAAAATCCTGTAAAGAACAGGGTAGAACTGAAACTCAATCCGGAAGCTGGAAAACTGAAGTTTGATGTCATCTCCGTTTCGGGTCAAACCATTCACAATGGAGTTCAATTCAACACCAATACTGGAACAAAATCACATGCAGTTGAATTGGGGAATGCTGCGGATGGGATCTACCTGCTTCGGGTAACAAACAACGAGAAAACCTATTTCAAGAAATTTCTGAAGCAGCATTGACCTAAAACTTCGGACACTTCACCGTCAATGCACCCTCTTCCATATTGAAGATCCAATTAAGAGAGATTTCTGCGCTTTGGTACAAGGCAGAAGCAGCTTTGCGTTTTGAATAATTGATGTCATAGGAGAAACCTGCCCTGAGGCTGTTCCATTCAATACCCAGATAAGGGATGACGGCATCGTTGTTTCTGATCCATGCCCCGGCGTAGAGCTCAGTATAGGTTTTTTGTTTATCAACCAACAGCTGGCTGATGGCCCCTCCCAACACAAATTCCTTGTAATTAAAATGCTGCTGGTACTGAAAACTGGCATGAACTGTAGTGGCATAACCGAGCCCGATATAGCCACCACCATGCACATTGTACCTGCGCTGTACAAAATAGTTGGGCGATGAAAATCCCAATGAAGGTGTGTTCATGTGATAGACCGATGCCCCTGCATAAAAGAGATCATTCTCAGAAAAGGAACCTTTGTACAGCAGACCTGCGTGCATATCAAGATATTGTCTTCCAAGATCACGTGAAAGCAAAACTTCTGAAGAGGGCAATGTAAAACCACTGGCAGATATTTCATCTTCAAAATTGGCTTTGTTCTGGTCAAAGCCCATGCTGCTGAAACTTCCCTGAAATCCTGCAGTGATAGAGTGATTGCCCACCCTGTCGAGCCCCTTGGTATAGGCAGCAGAAACTCCCAGGTGGTTTTCTTTCAGGATGCCATTGCCCGATTGATCAGACAACATCAGCAAGCCAAGACTCAACCTGTCTCCTTCAGGAATGAACTTCTTGAAAACAGTGCCATCGATGGAAGCTGTTGAGGTCGTATATGCATTGCCAAAGGCAGGCCATTGGTTCCTGTAGTTTACTGAAACCCTTGCAAAGCCTGAGAAATTGCCCGTATTGGCAGGATTCAATGTCAAGGGGGATGAAAAGAATTGCGAGAAATGCGGGTCCTGTGCACGGGCCTGCAGTGCAATAAAAACAAAGGACAATATGATCAGTCTTTTCTTCACTTTATCTGATTAACGTGATATTTCCTTTGTATGTTTCACTGGTACCATTCTGTAATTCTACCACAATAAAATATACATAGGTACCCATTGGCGCCTTGACTCCTTTGAACATTCCATTCCATCCAGAGGCATAGTCATTGGTACTGCCATTGTTTTTTTCAAAAACTTTCTCGCCCCAACGGTTGAAAATCTGAAACTGTTTTACCAGTTTTACATCCTTTCCAGCAATCACATAAAAATTGTCATTCAGGCCGTCTCCATCTGGCGTAAACACATTGGGTAGAATCAAATGTTTCTGCCAGAAAACATTCACCTTGATGGTGGCAGAATCCCTGCAGCCGTATTCTGAAGCGCCAACCACTTTCAACAGCGTGTTTGAGTTGCCTTTGAACACCGGATCTGGGCAGGTACTGCAGCTCAGCTGGTTGGAGGGCGTCCAGAGCAGGGTCCTGTACTTTTCCCCGCCATTGATGATCGATAACTGGGTGGGTACCCCGCGGAAAACTTCAATATCGTCATCAGGCACATCAATGCTGAATGGAACATAGTTATAACTGGATCGGTTGTTGTTAAGATTGGATTCAAATTGCCTCAGGTCTCCGTTGATATAGGCAAAGACTTCTCCGGTTTTGCTCATTTTGATGCGATGTCGAACCAGCAGGCAGAGGTTGTTGAAAGCTGTTGTCCTCAATATGGTCGCGGTTCCCAGGAGGTTGGCAGGGCCAGCCAGGGTATCGCCATCAAAATACCGCATTTCAATATTCTGCCTGAGATTGCTGTATCCATTGGCCAGGCAAATGATGGAACTGGCAACCAAGCTGTCATTTTTTGAACACAAGATAGCGTTGGTGGTCAGGAAAATGTCGATAGGAAATACATTGACATTTGCATAAGCAGAGTCTGCACAACCAAATCCGCCTTCTGCATATCCCTTGATGATTGTAGAATCCACAATCCTGAAAATGGGATCCTTGCAACTTGTGCAGTTTGCTGTTGCTCTGGCCGTCCACTTGATGTTGGTGGCGCTGTCTCCAGTGCTTTTCATTGTTAACTGTACATCACTATTGGTGTATACAGTGGTATCAGATGGTGAAACCGTAATCCTGAACTGGAAATTTCTCCTGCTGGACTTGTTGTTCACGTTGCTTAATTCAAGGAGGGTGTCTAGCGCATCAAAAACAGCGAATACTGTATCCAGTTTTGCCCTGTTGGCTGCGACAATATGGGTATAGGTGGAACCACATCTTCCAAGAATTGGCTTGTCCGTAACGAAGGTATTCTTGAGTTGTTGAGCCCCAGGAAGTGCTGGATCACTGTCATAAAATGTTACAGGCATGTTGGCTGGGATGGTGTCGTATCCGGCATTGTAAATGCCGAAAACAATCCTGATGCTATCATTCTTGTAACAATCCACATCATAAATGGTAAGCAGCCCATCTGGCTTGGGGTCCAATACATTCATCGCATAGGTTCTGGACATTTCTGTGCAGGTTCCATTGGTTGACTCAAGACTGATACGGTAGAACCCTGCTCTTGGAAACATAACCGCGAGGTCTTTGTCGGTACTCACCATGGTGATGTTGCCGCCAGTGTGATCACTCACAAACCATTTAAATGCCGTGGCACCATAAGACTTGTTCACAAACCTGACTGTATCATTGTAGATGCCGGTTTCGGAGGCAATGATTCTCTTGTCTGGAGAAAACCTTGACGCTACCCCGCAATCCACAATTACATTGCCAACGTAGGACCCAAAACAGGTGATGTCTGTATTGTAAGCAATTAGTTTTACCTCGTATTTTCCGGCAATTGGAAAAGTATATTTCAATGCTGAAACGCTGCTCACCAATACGCCATTCACGTACCAATTGAAGTTGGTCGCACCGGTACTGCTGTTGTTGAACTGAACTTGGTCTCCAATGATGGGATGAGGGTTGGTATTCCAGTCAAAACTGGTTTGAATATTTTCTGCACAAGGAATGTTGCACCTGTTGCTCGCAATAAGGCTGCCCCCGTTGAAAGACTCCAGGAATGCACGCATCCTGTCGGCCTGACCCTGTGTAAAGACTGTCGGGCAGGGGCTGCCATAGTCCATGAAATTGGAGATATTGTCGGGAACATCTGAGGTGAAAGGTCCTGAAATGGTATCCGTATTGCAGGAATTCTCCGGACTGGCACAGGAGGAACCTGCAGTACTCCTGTCTGGCGGGGTATCGCATACCAGGTCTCCATCGGTGGTACAATCATTGTTGATGCAATTGGTTCCCTGAAATGTATGCAAAAGGGAAAGATAATGCCCCATTTCGTGTGCAACCAATGGGGTGCTCAGACTGCTGACCACAGCGCCAACGCCCGCGCTGGCATATCCGCCATAACCTGATCTTGTCCAAACGCCGCAATTGAATGGGCTGGGAGGGATTTCTCCTTGTATCGAATTGACCACCCAAATATTGGCATATTTGGAAGGATCCCAGTTGGTCAGGTAGCCCAGTTTATCGCTTTCAAGGTCTACATCAACATTTTCATAATAGGAATTCACCCTGTCAATGCCACTGGTAAGGCCCCCATTGGGATCTGTTCTGGCCATACAAAATTGAATCATGGTATTGGCTCCTAAGGGGTCAACACCATATACACCAAGGTGAGCGAAAGCATCATTCAATTCCTTCAAGGCATTGATGACCATCAGGTCGGTGATGGAAGCCGCGTTGGAATTGACAATGTGAAAAACAACCGGGATGGTATAAACAACGGTTGGTTGATTTTTTTTGAACAAGATTTTGTTTCGGATGGCCGTATTGAGAATTTTCTCGTTTTGAACAAATGCGGGGTCCTTGCGCAGGATGGACATTAGCACATCAGATCCGCATTTTGGGAGCAGATTCTCCTGTGCAACTGCATGTTGAAAGCAGCAGGCAAACAGGAGCAATGTATAAAAAAAGATAGTGCGAAAAAGCATAATTGGTACTTGAAAATAGGCGGTGTTCCAATCAAATGCAAGTCGGTAATTCAATTTAACAAAAGATAAGGGAATTGGTGCCTATTCAGCCCTAAAGATGTTTTTTCACCTTGTCATAAAAAACGGGGACTTCATTCAGGGGGTCATTCATGCCCAGGGTTTCTATGGGAACATTGCCTTTATAATCAGAAGATTGGATGATTGAGCAGAGCCGCTTGAGATCCATGGGTGTTTGAACGCCATTGATCAATAATTTTTCCTTTACCTGCCAGTTCACGGCCAGCGGCATTGCTTTTCTGATCTCTTCGTAAGGGTCTGCGGCAATGAAATTACCAGTATCTACCACCAATCCCAGCCATTGGCTGTTGAGGGTTCCTATCAGTTCATGGCATTCATCAGCCGTTCTCAGAAAGTCATTGTGGTTTTGTATGCCCAGTATGACACCATGGGATTTTGCTTTTTCGAGGCATTTGTCCAGCGCATACAGAATACGGGCATACACCCTTTTCCTTTCATCACCAGTACTGTACTGCTTGGCTGTAAAGATGCGCAATACAGGAGCTCCCATCTTTGCGGCAACCTCTATCCAGCGCAAGACGGTATCCATTTCCTTATTGAAGGCAATCTTGTCGCTATAGGAAAACTCATTTCTCACACCCGTACCACTTATTTCAATTCCCAATGCATGCGCCTTTCTTTTGAAGTCAAAAATTTCTGCATCAGATGGGGTTTCAGGATAGGATGAAAAATAATATCCTGTCATGTCCACAGCGTCAAAACCAGTATTGGCGCAGAATTCTAGCAATTCATCCTTGCTGATTTTTTTCTTCATCAGCATATCGTTGAAAGAATATGCATTCAGGCTTAAGCGGAAGCGGTTTCCTTTTTTTGAGGGAATATCATCAGAAAAAGGAACAGCCCTTGCCAGCGAGATTGCTGGAAGGGCTGTGAGAAAATTTCTTCTGTTGAGGTTGGGCATGTTATATTGTTGACATGTCAATGACGAACCTGTATTTGATGTCACCCTTGATCATGCGCTCATATGCCTCGTTGATTTGGGTGATAGCAATGGTCTCAATTTCTGCAAAAATCCTGTGTTCATGGCAGAAATCAAGCATCTCCTGGGTCTCACTTATGCTGCCAATCATGGAACCAATGATGCTTCTCCTGTTTTTGATCAGGGCAAAAGGGGAAACTTTTGGCTGGTGTTCTGGCAAGCCTACCACCAGCAGTTTTCCATTGAGTGCCAATAAATTGAGGTATTGGGTATAATCATGGTCGGCGGAAATGGCATCCAGCACAATATCAAAAGATGATGCATGGTCATTGAGTACTGCTGGATCCTTGGCCAGGATAAAATGATGTGCGCCCAGTTTGGATGCTTCCTGAACCTTGGATGCTGATGTGCTGATAACGGTAACTTCCGCGCCAAATGCCACAGCAAATTTCACCGCCATGTGGCCCAGGCCGCCCAATCCAACCACAGCTACTTTCATTCCTGCCTTAACACCTGCAAACCTCAGCGGAGAATAAGTAGTGATGCCAGCACAAAGCAGCGGCGCAATGCCTGCAAGGTTTTCCTCGCCCTTGATCCGCAACACATAGTTTTCATCTGTTACAATTTCAGCAGAATACCCACCCATGGTGAGCATGCCTGAACCATCTCTTTCCGGTGCGTTATAGGTTCCGGTCATTCCTTCCTCACAATATTGCTCATGGTTGTTGTTGCAGTTTTTACAGGTACGGCAGCTGTCAACCATTACACCTACTCCCACTGTTTGTCCAACAGTGAATTGGGTAACTGCTGAGCCAACTGCTTTTACTTTTCCCACGATTTCATGACCTGGAACCACAGGATAAACGGTGCCAGCCCACTCACCTCTTGCTGTATGGATGTCGCTGTGACAGATCCCACAGTAAAGAATTTCCACCTGAACATCATTTGCGCGAAGGTCTCTTCTTTGGATGTTTAGTGGTTCAATAGGAGATTGGCTACTGGATGCTCCGTAAGCTTTAACAATTGGCATAAATATTTATTTTTCTGAATTGATTACTGTTTTGCAGCCAGGTATTTTGCAGGCTCTTTTTGGAATTCAGCCTTGCATTCTGCCGAGCAAAAACCATAGGCCTTGTCTTCATAATGGCAGGTATCGCTGATTCCTGCAGAGACGGGCATTCCACAGGCAAAATCGGTTGTATTGACCACCATTTCTGGCTTAAACTGGCTGTGGTTGTCCATGGAAGATTCCATTTCTGCAGGTTTGTTTTCAACAACAGCATTTTGTTTGTTGTTGGAGCAGGCGAAGGAAATGGTGATAAAGTAAAGGGCAATGATGGTATTTTTCATTGTTTTCTTTTAAAGTTACTTAAAATCTACTAATTCCGAGTAGCGCACAAAATTGCGATAGGTTTGTCTATTTCCATTGAAATCGGGTTAATTTTAACAACAAATAGCAGCGATGCAGCTAAATGAAACCTTTATGAAGATCAGCTTTTTAAAACTCCCGGTAATTTGTTTATCATTTCTCGCCGTTTGTAGTGAATTGGATGCACAAGATAAAACTAAAAATAGTTTGCCCATTGGGGTTTTCGATTCTGGAACGGGCGGGCTGACGGTATTGGAAGCCATGCTTACCTTAGATGCCTTCAACAACATTACCGGTAAACCGGGTGCTGATGGCAGGCCCGATTTTGACAAGGAATATTTCCAATACTTGGCAGACCAGGCCAACATGCCTTATGGAAACTATGCTGCTGAAAACAAAACAAAACTCTTGCAGGAGCATGTGGTAAAGAACATGGATTTTTTGCTCAAGAACAGATACGATATCAATTGGATGCAGCAAGCAAGTCCCAAAGAAAAACAGTCGGTCAAGATGCTTGTTCTTGCCTGCAATACGGCTACTGCCTTTGCCCTGGAAGAGGTCAAGCAGTTTGTACAAGACAATGGCACCAAGGCACCAGTGGTAGGGGTCATCAATGCTGGAGTAAAGGCAGCTTTGGCCTATCAATCTACCCATGAAAAAGGGGCGATAGGTGTGTTTGCTACCGCAGGTACCGTTGTGTCAGATGGTTATCCCAAGGCCATCCGGGCGCTTGCAGCATCCACGGGAATGACCACGCCTGTGATTGTGAGCCAGGGCGGATTTGGGCTTGCAGATGCCATCGATCGCGATTACAGTTTTTATGTTGATACTGCAAGTGCTTACAGAAAAGATTATAAAGGACCATCTGTGAACAATACGAAGTATAAGATTGATACAGCGTTACTCAACGTATACAAGTTCAACAAAGAAAACAACAAGCTGCTATGCGAGTATGATGACAAGGGCAAGTGCCTTGACATCCAACTCAATGACCCTGAGAACTATGTGCGCTATCATCTCGTAAGCCTTTTTGAAAAGATGCGTGCAGAAGGAATTACCACACCCATGAATACCTTGATCCTGGGGTGCACACATTATCCATTCATGCGCGACACAATCAGGAATGTGTTGAATGAGTTGTACAACATGCAGTTCAATGGCCAACATGCTTACCGTTCAGTGTTGGCAAAGCATGTCGAGTTGATTGACCCTGCGGTGGAGACCGCAAAGGAAGCCTATATTGAATTGAGAAAGCTTGCCCTGGGTAATCCTTCGGCAAAACAGCCCAACAAATTCTTCATCACCGTTCCCAACAAGTCCTTGCCAGAAGTGCAACTCCAATCAGATGGATGGTTCACCTATGCATACAAGTACGGAAGACAAGAAGGGGCAAACAAGCCATTTGTGCTGTTCACCCCTTTTGATGATAAGAATATTTCTGAAGCAACCTACCAGCGATTAAAAGCAGCGCTGCCGGCAGTTTATAAGGCTGTCGAGGCTGCGCAATAGGCCTTGTTATTTTGCTGCAGAAATTTTCAATGTCCAAACATGATCGGTTGCTGCTTTCAATTCAGCAGGAACCATGATGTCATAACCCGTTTCGGTTTTTTTCCATTTCAGGTTCTTCTTTCCTCCCAGGATGTTGATGGTTGCCTTTTCAGGAATGTCGATCTTGCTGATGTTGATCTTGCCTTCAGCAGGAAAATCAAAAAGGAAAATATACTGTGTATTACCGTCCTTGGATTTGGTGAAGCGGATATGCTCTCCTTCATTGAAGGCCTTGTTCATCC
>JAIPBY010000071.1 GCA_021738605.1 Chitinophagaceae bacterium
TTCAATGGCCGCAATGCATGGGTGGTCAAACCCAGCAAACCACTGGAAGGGAAGCCCTGGGTTTGGCGTGCACATTTTCCTGAATGGCATACGGATGCGGATTCCATACTCCTGTCTCGCGGCTTTCATGTTGCTTATGTCAATACCAATGATATGTTTGGGGCTCCAGCGGCCATGCAAATTTGGAACGCCTTTCATGGCTATTTGGTTAGCAAAGGTTTTGCCGAAAGGGTTGCTCTGGAAGGGGTCAGCCGAGGCGGGTTGTATGTATACAATTGGGCAAAGCGCAACCCGCTCAAGGTGGCCTGTATTTATGCTGAAGCACCGGTAGCTGATTTCAAGAGTTGGCCAGGTGGAAAATTAAACAGCAAAGGATCTCCATCCGATTGGAAGGCCCTGTTGAAACAATACGGATTTACTGAAGAGCAGGCCCTTGCCTACAAAGACAATCCCATAGACAACCTTGAAGGCTTGGCAGCCTGTGGAGTTCCTGTCTTGCATTCCATTGGGTTGAATGACAAGATTGTACCCAATGCAGAAAACAGTTTCCCCCTGATCAACAACTACATCAAGGCAGGAGGTACAGCTACAGTGATGCCCATGACAAAGGGTCCTCAAAACCTGGAGGGTCATCATTTTCCCATTGAACGTCCTTCAGCCATTGCTGATTTTATCAGCAGCAATGCATACCCCGTAAAGCCCATCCTTGATCCTGCCCAGTTTCATGTGGCAAGAACAGGATTGACAAACAGTTTCATCCAATTCACCAAGGAGAAAACCGGTCGCGTAGCTTTTATGGGAGGTTCGATTACCGAGAATCCAGGATGGCGCAACAAAGTGACCCAATACCTTCAAGAGCGATTTCCTGAAACCAAATTTGAATTCATTGATGCGGGCATTGCATCCACTGGCAGTACTCCCGGCGCATTCAGATTGGCATCTGAGGTGTTAGCCAAAGGCAAGATTGATCTTTTCTTTGAGGAAGCTGCGGTGAACGACCGGACCAATGGCTTCCAGAACCAGGCACAAGTGCGTGGAATGGAGGGTATTGTACGCCATGCCAGGATCAGCAATCCATTGATGGACATTGTTATGATGCATTGTGTTGATCCCGAAAAAATCGCTGAGTATACTGCTGGAAAAATTCCCAATGAAATCATCAACCATGAGCTTGTCGCTTCACAGTACAATGCCAATACAATCAATTGGTCAAAAGAAGTCACAGCCCGCATTGCTGCAGGGGAGTTTAGCTGGAAGGAAGATTTCAGAGACTTGCATCCCTCCAAATTCGGACAGGAAGTATATGCAAGGTCACTCATCAGTTACCTGAACAATGCGTATGGAAATATTTCTTCCGAAGCCTTTCCTACCAATCATTTGCTTCCAACACCCATAGACAAGTTCAGTTATTTTGAAGGTAACTATGTTGATGTGAAAAAGGCGACAATTGTCAACAAATGGAGCATTGATGAGAAATGGGTTCCCAAAGATGGTGTAGGCGGGAGAAAACAATACATGAACCGCCCTGCCTTGGTTGCAACAGAAGCAGGGGCTGAAATGGAACTCACATTTTCCGGAAAAGCCATTGGCATTTGTATTGCTTCAGGTCCGGATGCCGGCATGATCGAATACAGCATTGACGGAAAACCGTTCAAGAAAAAAGATCTCTATTCACAGTGGAGCGGCGTCATTCACCTGCCCTGGTACATCGTCTTAGAGGAAGAATTGAAAAACAAGCAGCACACCATTCGCATCAGGATGTCTCCAGACAAGAACGAAAAAAGCAAGGGCAATGCCTGCAGGATCTTGCATTTTCTGGTCAACGGATAAACATCATTTTGCTGTCATCGCATTGAAAATGCTGAATGCCTTGATCTGCGGATCCGCCAATGTTTTGGTGATGCGCAGCCGCAAAGCTGACACAGCAGTAGCATTGAACTGTGCAATGAATTTGTGTCCGATGGATGAACCGGCACAAAGCGTGGTCCAGCCTTTTGCGGTCTTTCCTTCAACAAAGAATTCCCTCACCCTTTCTCCATGGGCGATATCTTCCATCAGTACAACATGATCGATGACCGTGTTTTTTTTCAAATTGATCAAGTGCATCGCGCCAACACCGTTTGTTGTGGTAATCGGATGGGAGAATCTTTTCTTGATCTCTTCTCCAAAAGATTTTAATCTCATTGAATCAGGCGCTGGAATCAATCCTCTTGGGTCTGGTGTGAGCCCGAGAATCAAGGTAGAGTTTCTTCCAACAGATCCATAATACATCTTCATGAGGTTTTCCAGGGGTTGGATGTATTCCTCATCACCAGGTTCCCAGAACCATTCGTGTCGACCCCTGTATCCCCGCAGGGGAGCATCACTCATGGCAGGCATATAATGCTTGCCATTGGGATCACCTTCTTTCAGCATTTTAAAGTCGTTTTTGAATATCTCTTTTTGCTTTGTAGCATGTGAAAAAGGATAAGGAAAAGTTCCCCAGCAAGGATAGCTCACTGTTCCGGATTCACTTCCGCCCCAACGAATGTCTGCCCGCTGGGTATTGTGGTAGAAGATTATGTTCTTCTGGTATTTTTCCACGATAGGCAGAATGTTGGGGCCGCCCAGTTCCGGGCCGTGTGCACCTCCATCAAACCATACCATGAAAATTTCTCCATAACGCGACATCAATTCCTCCGTCATTTTTTCCATCATGCCGTTGTAGTGGAGTTGTCGGTTCTTGGCAAACTGGCTGCTGTCGTTGTGTATCATAAAATCATATACGCCATAAAATGAATTCCAACGGGTGCCAATGTAAATGCCGGGTTTGACATTGTATTTCCTGCAGGACGCTACAAAATCACGTACAATATCTCCTTTTCCATCCTGGAATTTCAGGGCCTTCATGCAATAAGGATTGACATCAGACTGGTAGAGTGCAAATCCAGTTTCATGGGTTGCTGTGAGCAGGGCAACCTTACCACCAGCGGCTGCAAAACTCCTGATCCATTGGTCGGTATCCAATTGGGTGGGATTGAAAATATTATGGTCCTTGATGGGGGTGATGCGGTTTTTGGGCTGGTTGTATCTTTCACCATCAAAGACATGCAGGTCATAGCTGAAGAGTGCTGTCAATTCAGCATCCTGCCAAAGCATTTGGGTTTTATTCGGAAGGGGGATGCTGTCTTCTGCTCTTGCAAAGCCCACAATATTTGCCATCATCAATATGGACAGCATCAATTTTTTGTATTTCATATTCTTGAATTTATTGCATCAACTGCCCCTCGGTTTTTGTTTTTCTGTCCTTCCCCAATTGGGCAAATCAATGTTCAGGTTGTCATGCGTGATGATCATTTCTTTTTTCAACAATGCCCTCATCGCTGTAATCTTGTTGGAATAGCGTTCATCTTTCGACAGGTCCTTGGTCTCCCATGGATCGTTCTTCAGATCAAAAAACTGTGTCGTCAGTATCCCATCCACATTGTACAGGATCAGTTTGAAACCGTCTTCCGTTTTGATGCTCCGGCTCCAATGGCCGTATACATTGTAGATGTTTTTTCTGATGCTTTTGGAAGGATCTTTGAGTACAGAAAAAAATGATTTTGCTTCAACTGAAGCAGGTGCCTTGATGCCAAGGTATTCATACACCGTTGGTGCAATATCACTCAGGTAAGTGAAACCATTTGTCTTGGCATTGGAGGGAATACCAGGACCTGAAATAATCATCGGTACACGGATGCTGTGTTCATAGAGGTTCTGTTTGCCCAGCAAGCCATGTTGCCCAACGGCCAGGCCATTGTCTCCTGCAAAAACAATTAAGGTATTTTCTCTCAGGCCAGCTTTGTCAAGGGCTTCCATGATCCTGCCCACCTGTGCATCCATCTCACTGACCATGCCGTAATAAAGGGCGATATCTTTTTTTGTTGCAGCAGTATCGCGGGGCGTGGGCAACAGTTGTTCATCCCTAACCAACATGTCACCATTGTCGAATGGGTGCTTGCTCATGAAATTGGGTGGCAGGGGAATGTTTGCAGGGTCATAGATTTTTTCAAACGCTGCAGGCGGGGTTCTTGGGTCGTGGGGAGAAGTAAAGGCTACATAGCAGAAAAAAGGTTTTTCTTTTGCCGTTTTGCTGGAAAGAAATTGGATGGCATTGTTGGCATAGAGGGTTGTGCTGAAGGTATCGCTGTTCCTTTTTCTTGATGCCGGATAACTCCCTGTGCTGTCAAATGTGTACACAGTGGGATGTGCCTGACCACCATCCCTGTTAAAATGCATCCCTCCCAAAAATATGTCTCCACCTGTGCTGAACATGCGGTGGTGCGAGGCCTTATCACTGTGCCATTTGCCAGTATGATAGGTGGTATAACCCTTGCTGCGCAAGACTTCCGGCAGGCTGACCAGGCTGTCCGGAATATTTCCGCCATCACCGGGCAACCGATTGACATACCGACCTGTCAGCAACATGACCCTGCTAGGAACGCACACTGCACCCTGGTGCCCACCCATGACATGGGTCTGTGTGAACATCATTCCTGAGGCGGCAAGTTTGTCGAGGTTTGGTGTTTTAACAACCTTGTTTCCCATGGCGCCAAGTGCATGGTAGCTGTGGTCATCCGCATAGATGATGATGACGTTTTTTGCTGTTTTGTTCGATTGAGAAAAACAGCAACAAGATAAAAATGAAAGCAAGATGAGTGCAACTGTTTTCATGCGGGTGGTTATTTTGATTTGATGGTATTGTTGCTGATCACCAGCAACTGTGGAAAACTCACGATACCCCTTCCAAGAAATTTTGTCATTTCTGCCACATTGTGGAAATAGGATCCCAGGATGATATCCTTGTCTCCATCATGGTCAAGATCAGCAAGCTCCATCGTCAACCATTTTCCGGCGGCAGCTTCTTTGATCATCAGTTTGCTGAATTTCATACCACCAAGGTTTTCGAAATAAACGAATCCTTCCATGGTATCAAATGGATCGTCATAGAAAGAGATGACAGCAATATCAAGATCTCCATCACCATCGAAATCATTGGCCATGGCTTTGCTGGCACCAAACACAGTATTGAAGAAGGCTTCCTTGAAATTGTTTTTTCTGTCATTCAAAAAAATCCTGACCCCATGGTAGCTTTTTCTGATGGCAGAGAGGTCCCAGTTGTCGCCATTGGTCATGAGGATGTCCCAGTATCCATCCTTGTTGAAATCAGCCAATTCAAAATGACTCAATCCATATACAGGTGGAAACTGCAAAACAATTTTGTCTTCAAAATTGCCATCCCCTTTGTTGATGAAAAGCATGATGCTTTCATAGGCCTGTGCGCCCATCACAACCAGGTCTGGCAAATTATCTTGGTTCATGTCCTGGATAACAACTTTTCGTATACCTGCCTGGTATTTCAGGATTTTTTTCTTTTTGGGATCCCCACCGTCAAACCAGCTGAGCTTTCCTGTGTGGTTGCCAAATTCTGCCACCACAAGGTCTTCCTTTCCATCTCCATTGATATCGCCTTTGGCAAATTGAACAGGCCTGGCAAGGGCCGTGATCAATGATGTGGTAGGCTTGTTCAGTACAGCAGAATCAAGCGGGAAGATGAATCCTTTTTTTTCTTCCGACGGAGCAATCGATCCGATGGTCAGCAATGATGCCGGAAGATGGGGCGTAAAATTGATGTCTACCGGAGGATTCACCACCTCCCAGTAATTGTCTACCTGAAACAGGCTATCCAGCACATAAATTTCATTGTGTGCATTGCCGATGTAGAGTTTGGATTCCAGGGAATCGTATTTCAACATGGTTGTTTTGGTCAGTTTCGGAACAGCGGAAGACCCCTGATCACCCATGTACAGTGGATTGGCCTGAAACCTCAATGAATCCTTGCTGTCTGGCAGGGTATTTTCAATCATCAGCGGCTGTTCAGGCGCATTGCGCACGTAATAGTCTACGATCAGCTGCCAATCTTCTTTGGACAATTGGGCTGAATCAGGGTAGATGTTCAATTGTTGAACCAGCACTGCTTCCTCCGGCTTCATTTGGTCAAAAGGATCTTTTCCTCCTTTCCTGATGCCCAGCCTCCAGCCCATGTTGGGCAATACAGATTCTTTCCAGGTTTTTTTGTCCAGCAAAAAGGGGGAAGGAAACAAATGGCAGCTGCCACAATATTGTTTGGCCAGCTTTTCGCCTTTGGTGGGCTCATGTTTAGGGATGGAAATACCTGAAACCAGGGCAACAAACAGACCTGCCAGTAAAACAATGGTGAATATGTTGAAGAATATATGCTTGATTGATCTCACTTTTTCAAATGTAAGGATAATTGAAAGACCCCATTGAATAGGTTAATTGATCTATGTTTATTCATACAAGTAGAATCCATCCCTAATTTGTTTGAGCATTTTCATACACAGGTTAAACAAGAAATATTTTTTCATTTTGCGCAAACGATTGCGCAGTTTAAATTTCCCGGAGATGCATTAATATGCATGTTCAAATTTCTGTCTAATTAACAATTCATTAATAATTTATTGTTGCATGCAGCATAAAGTATAGTTAAATAGTCTTTCAAGAATGTATCTGACATCAATGAAATCAACTCTTTTTTTTATAAACCTCAAAACTAGAACAACATGAGAGCAAAAACACAATTTGTTGTCGTTCTACTTGGACTTTTGTTTAGTGGCTTTATGCTGCAGGCACAGGACAAGCGGACGGTAACAGGTGTTATCAAAGACAATGCAGGCGTTGAACTCGCTGGTGCAAGTGTCACAGAAAAAGGTACCAAGAACAGTGTGGTAACCAATCAGACCGGTGCATTTTCGATCAAGGTTAGCCCTAAAGCTACTTTGGTTGTGTCTTTCGTTGGATTTGCGTCCAAGGAAATGGCTGTAGGTGCTGAAAAGAGCGTTAACATCGTCCTAGAGTCAGGCAGCAATGCCCTCGAAGAAGTGGTTGTTACCTCCCTCGGTATCGGCAGAAAGCAAAAAGCGCTTGGTTATGCGGTAAGCACAATCAGCTCACAGCAGCTTACAGACGCCGGAACACCCAACTTTGCTACAGCATTGTATGGTAAGGCTCCTGGTGTTCGCATCGGTGCTACCCCAGGTGGTGCTACCAGTGCTGTAAACATCAATATCCGTGGTATCAACTCTATCACTGGTAAGAACCAGCCGTTGATCGTATTGGATGGTATTCCTATCAGGAATGGTGAGGCAAGCAATGACAACTACTGGGGTGACCAACGTATCCGTGGTAATGGCTTGTTGGATATTCAACCAGAAGACATCGACAACATATCTATCCTGAAAGGGGCATCTGCAGCAGCACTCTATGGTTCTGAGGCGGTAAATGGTGTTGTTTTGATCACTTCTAAGACAGGCGCAAAATCTAAAAAAGGCCTGGGTGTTGATTTCAATGCCAGCTACAGCGTTGACAACATTGCCTACACTCCTAAATACCAGAACGTTCGTGGTTATGGTATGATTCCAGTGCATGTTGCCAATGTTGGCCAGGATGCACAAGGTTTCATCATGGTTGATTTGGATGGTGATGGTGTTAAAGAGACAAGGTCTCTTCCCAATGCCTCTATCAACTACGGTCCTAAGTTCGATGGTAAGAACATTGCATCTTGGGATGGCAAGGTTCGTCCTTATTCTGCACAGGAAGATGCATTGGATGCCTTGTTCCAACAGGGTAGCAACTCTAACGTGAACGTTTCTGTTACCAAATCAACAGACAATGCCAACGTAAGGTTTTCATTGACCCGTCAGGAGAACCAAGGTCTTAGTGTTGGTTCTAAGAATGTAAAGAATTTTGCCAACCTGAACACCAGCTTCAAGCTGTCAAAGAATTTCTCTACTGACCTTATGGTTAATTATATCAACCAGACCACTACCAATCGTCCATATTCTATCGATAGGATGACGAACAACTTTACCGGTATGATCGGTAGGTTTGACAATGGTTCATGGTACCGTGACAAAGTGTTGACCAGCAAAGGTTACCGCTTTGTGACTGGCGTTGCCGGTCAGAGCATTACCCCTGCTGAGAACATCAATGGTTCTTATGGTGGTTTCAAAGGTGATATCGCTGATTACATGTACAGGGTTGTTGCCCATAACCTTGTTGAAAAGGAAAACCGTGTTATTGCGAGCATGACCAACAATTATCAGATCGTTAAAGACCTGAAACTCCGTACAAGGTTGTCTACTGACTTCACTGCATCTACTGCTGAATCAAAGACAAGGACTGAAAGACCACTTGCTTTCGGAAATTCTGGATCTTTCGGCATGAACTCAGGATTTAGTTCTATCCTTTACACTGACGTTCTTTTGACCTATACCAAGGACATCAACGAAGACCTTCAGTTCAATGTAATGGGTGGTTATACTGCGTCAAAAGAAAATGCACACAATACCAGCCGATCAACAAACGGTGGTTTGAGTACTGAAAATCTTTTTGACATCGCTGCTTCTGTAAACGTTGCAAACAGTGGATCTTCCAGGTTCTCTTTGGTGAAAGATGCCTATATCGGAACTGCCAATGCAAACTACAAGGATTACCTTTTTGTTGAAGCAACCGTTCGCAGGGACAAGACTTCAACAATGAATCCAGACAACAATTCATTTGTATATCCTTCTATCAACTCAAGCTTCATTTTCTCTGATGCCTTCAAGATGCCTTCTTTCATCAACTATGGTAAATTCCGTGGTTCATGGGGTATCGTGGGTAACTATCCAGATGCATACCGTGCAAACGTAGCATATGGCCAAGGTACTTTGGGTAGCCAAGGTGGAACACAACCTGTGTTGTTCACCACTATCCCATCGAACTTTGGTAATGATGGTATCCGTCCTGAGCAAAAGAAAGAATTTGAATTTGGTCTGGAGTCAAAAATGTTCAACAACCGTGTGACATTCGAAGCTTCTTACTATAATGCACAAATCGTTGACCAGATCCTGGGTCAAACGTTGCCAGCAACTTCTGGAGCTACTTCCATCCTGACCAATATCGGTACACTCCGCAACACGGGTGTTGAGGCAATGGTTAGCTTCACTGCAGTGAAGACAAAGAACTTTACCTGGGAAACTGGCATCAATGCATCTCAAAACTGGAACAAGGTTGAAGCCCTGGCTCCTGGTTTGACTGAATTGTTGCATGCTGATTACGATGGTAACGCTGCACAGTTGAAATCAGTTGTTGGTCAGCCAATGGGTGATTTCTATGCACACCCTGTTGCAACAAACAGCAAAGGTGAAAAAATCGTAGATCCTAACGGTCTTTACAAGGTGGATGCCAACAGCATGGTGAAATACGGTAACGCAATGCCTAAAGTTGTTGGTGGTTTCTTCAATACCATTACTTACAAAGGATTCACTGTTGATGCGATGATTGACTTCCGTTTTGGCGGTCACGTGATGCCAACTGGTCTTTACTGGATGCAGGGACGTGGATTGTTGGAGGAAAGCCTTCAGTGGATGGACAAGGAACATGGTGGTATCAGCTACTACTATGATGCAGTTGCCAAGAAAGGTGTTGCTACCAATGCAGCTACCGGACCTCAAGGTCAGCCTGTTTACCAAGACGGTGTAATCCTTCCTGGTGTTGATGCAGCTGGTAATGTCAATAACAATGTTGCTTCAGCTTCCCAATACTTCTGGACAGTGTACAACTGGGGTGGTCCTCAGTACAGCCCGAACACACGTTATGAGTTGTACATCAACAAGAACTCATACATCAAGTTCAGGGAATTAACCCTTTCCTACAAGATGCCTACTTCTGTTGCAAAATCTATCGGTGCAAAGAACATCTCACTTTCAGTATTTGGTCGTAACCTATTCTACCTCTACAGGACAATCAAGAATATGGATGCTGAGCAAACAACTGCTGGTTCAAGGTGGTTCCAAACACTTAACAACATCGGTACCAATCCTTCTTCAAGGACTTACGGTGTAATGATCAGAGCAGGTTTCTAATTTTTCATTCACGAATGAATAAAACAACAATATGAAAAGAATACTATTAATACTGGTCATTTTCGCTGTTGCAGGATTTTCTTCCTGTAAGAAGGCGGATTTTGCAGCCAGCTACACAGATCCTTCCAAGATCTCACAATCAACAGTAGAAAAGCAGTTTGCCGGTTTCATGGCAACCAACCGTGAGTTTGTACTTCCCGCATACTGGAACTATTTCGTTGTACTCAGAACTACCCTTCAGTACTACAACCAGTCAGTGGGTTGGGTGAATTTCACCAGCCAGTATGTACCAGGTGCTGCTGCTATCACAGACAGGTGGAACAACTACTACAATTTCCTTGCTCAGTACAGGGAGTTGGAGAAAATCAACGGCAAACTTTCTGCTGATGATCAGAAGAACTACCGTGTTTTCATGCTTGCTGCGATGATCTATCTCTATGATCATACACAAAAGGTGATTGACCTTCATGGTGATATTCCTTTCACTAAAGCTGGTATGCTGAGTGCTAATGGTGGTGATTATCTGGCTTCTTTGCCTGAGTATGATGCTGCTGATAAGCTCTATACAAAGATGCTGGATGATTTGAAACTTGCTGCTGATGAACTCAGCACCATCACTGTCAATCCTGGTATCCTTGTAGGTTTCAAAAACCAGGACCTTGTAAACAAGGGTGAGGTGAGCAAGTGGGCCAAATACTGCAATTCACTTCGTTTGAGGTTGTTGACAAGGGTTAGTGATGCTAGCGCATTCAGCGCAAGGGCAACTTCCGAGATTGCATCTATTCTAGGAAACCCTGCAAAATATCCTGTCATCGCAGGCAATGCAGATAACGTTCAGATCAATGTACTTGATTTGAATACTTCTATCAACTCAAACGGTTTCAGGACCGGTCTTGAAGATTGGAATGGTAATGTTGCACCAAAGGCAATGATTGACCACATGAAAACCAATGTTGACCCAAGGTTGCGTTATGTGTTTGAGCCAGGTATGACTGCTGCTGGAAAGTACGATGGTTTGGATCAGTTAGCCAATGCCGATGTTCAAACACCTGCCATCGCTGGTGGAAAGTTGGCCATGTACAACAGGTCTACCCTTAGCCGTAACCAGTTTTTCCCTGGTGTTGTTATGAACGCTGCTGAAGTTTCTTTCATGGCTGCTGAGTCGTATGTAAAAGCAGGTAATACTGCTGCTGCAAAGACTGCCTATGAAAAAGGAATCAGAGAATCCATCAGCTACTATGTTGACATTCGCGCCCTGAGCAAGGATGCAACATCTCCAGCTGTAACAGCAGTTACCCCTGCAGAAATTACTACATACCTCGCTGCCAATGGTATTAGCTTTGATAGGGCTACTACACCAGCTGCAAGGATTGGATTGATTGCTGCACAAAAATGGTTGCACATGAACGTGGTTCAGCCTGTAGAACTTTGGGCTGAAGTGAGAAGGCT
>JAIPBY010000072.1 GCA_021738605.1 Chitinophagaceae bacterium
TCCAACGTTGCAGCCTATAGTACCCAGTCTGGTTTGTTGACCACCTCTTATAGTTTTGGTGCCACAGCAGTTACTGCGTTTGCTCCAGCTGCCATTGGAAACAAGGACCTGAAATGGGAGAGAAGCCAGGAACTCAATCTTGGACTGAACATGGGATTTCTTGACAACAGGATTACAACAACAGTTGAAGTATATAAGAGAAATACCCGTGACCTGATCCTCAACCAGACCCTGCCTACTTCAACAGGTTTCTCATCCGTTGTAACAAATGTTGGAAAGGTCTCCAACAAAGGGCTTGAGATCATGCTGAATACAAGAAATATTGAGACAAAGAATTTCTCCTGGACCACCAGCATCAATTTTTCTAAAAATATCAACAATATTGAAGCACTTGCCAATGGTGTGACATCTGTGATAGGAAGTGGTCTTTTTGTTGGCAAACCCGTGAGGTCTCATTTTGACTATCAATTTGCTGGAATCTGGCAGCTTGCTGACAGTGTTGCTGCAAAATCTTATGGACAGTTCCCCGGTTCTGTAAAAGTGACCGATACCAACAAAGACGGTGTGATTTCCAATTCAACAGGAAAGGATGACAGGATGTGGTTGGGTACACAGCTTCCTAATTTCACCATGGGTATGACCAACAGGGTAAGTTATAAAAACCTGGATCTTTCGTTTCTATTCTATTACAGAAATGGAACCATGTTCAAGAATGGTATGTTGGATGGTACCATGGGTGAATACACTGGTGGCCGATACAACAAGATTTACATGAACTATTGGACCAAAAACAACCCAACCAATGATTTTTATGGCCCTGGCGTTGCACAGCCTTATCGCGGTGCCAGAAGTTATGAAGACGCAAGTTTTGTGAGATTGTCTGATGTTACTATTGGATATACTGTCCCCAAGAGTATTTTAGATAAAAGGAAAATTGAAAGAATGAGGATTTATATGCAGGTAATCAACCCTAACTATTGGACCAAATACAATGGAATGGATCCTGAATACAATTCAAATACTTATATTGACGATGTACCAAACCTGACTTATGCGGTCGGTCTGAACATTGGTTTCTAAATATCAATCCTTAAAAAAATAGTCATGAAAAATAATAATTTGATACGCTATATTTTCTCATTTGTCCTTCTTGGATTGGTAGCAGGCGGATGCAAGAAGACATTCCTTGATGAATACAATCCAGCCAATCGTACCACTGATAATTTTTATACAACCCCTACAGGATATGAAAGTCTCGTCAATGCATGTTATCCATTGTTGAGGGATATCACCCAACAGCGTATACCTACCCTCAATGGTACTGATCTTTTTTCAGCAAATGGATGGGGTGGTACTTTGTTGTTTCCAACCTTGACCACACAATCCGGAAGCCCATATGATTCGTATGACATCAGCCTCAATTCATCTCTTGGTGAACTGCAATCACTTTGGGACATGCTTTACAGGGAAGTCAATAGGTGTAATGCTGCTGTTAACCGTGCCACTGCTGTTACCGGTATGGCGGACTCAGTAAAAAACGTAAGGATAGGGGAAGCAAAATTCCTTCGTTCACTTTCTTACTTCTGGGCCGTACAACAATGGGGTGATATTCCCATGCCACTCACTGAAACAACTTCAGGAAGCCTGACGGTAAAAAAGACTATAGCAAAGGATGTGTACACGCAGATCATCACTGATCTTAATGATGCAATCGCAAAATTACCTGTTTCCCAAATTCCGGGCAGGGTTACAAGAGGTGCAGCACAATTTTTGCTTGCCCGCGTATACCTGACCAGGGGTTGGAATTTCAACAATTCTCTTGGTGGAACAAGTGCAGACTTCACGAGCGCGCTGGTACTTTGTGATAATTTGATTGCATCAGGATTGTATCCAATGGAAACCAACTGGAACAATCTTTGGCCCATTCACAACAAGAATCCTAAAAAAGAAACGGCTACTGCTGCAAGTTCTGTTGCTGTGGCCAACGCCAGCAAAGAGGTTATTTTTGCTGTGCAATATGCCAACGGAACTGGAACTGCTTACAATGGTGATGCCAACCTGAGTACTGCCAATGGAACCATTGGAAATGACCTTCATACCAGGTTTAGTGGTGGTCCCAATGGTGTAGCACAAGAATCGCGGACAGCTACTTACAACAGGTTTTTGCCCAATCATAATGTTACGTGGGGCGCTTACAGGTTGTTTGATCCTCAGATGGATATCCGTTATGAAGGAACCTTTAACAGTGTAGTTTATGCAACAATTGCAGGTACAGTATCATTGGCGGCCAATAAGCCATATCCACAAGCAATAACACAATCTTTTGCCATCAGTGATACCACAGCAATTGTTCTGCCTTGGAATGTACCCATGAACAATGTTGCCCAGCTTGGTGTAAATATCCCTGGGGGAAAGAAAAAGTATGCAGTACAAAATGTAGTTGATCTATTTTGGTTGGGCAAGATTACCTCACCAACACAACAAATCAACGATGCAATGGGATGGGGTGGTCCGATGTTCTGGAAGTTCTGGCAGCCTGGCATCACTTATGGTGATGGCTTCTCAACATTCAATGATCCCCTTTTCCGTTCTGCTGAGTTGTATCTGATGGCTGCTGAGGCTATTGTGAAGGGCGCTACAGGTGCCAGATTGGGAACTGCTGATGTATATTATAACAGGGTTTTGGACAGGGCTTTGGGTACCAATGCAGGCAGATCTCCCAACCGCGCAACCAATCCAGGAAATGTATTGGACCCACTGACAAATATCACCTCTTACCGAGCAACTCCTTCTACCATCAACATTGACATGATCCTAGATGAGTATGGACGTGAATTCCTAGGAGAAGGTAACGAACGTTGGTACCAACTGAAGCGTACAGGAAAACTCATTGAGCGTGCTACAAAATTCAATGGCTGGACTTCTTGGGGTCGTGCAGGTGTTTCTCAAATTGCTGCCAAGCATTTGTTGAGACCAATTCCGCAAGGGATGCTTGATAACTCCAATCCAAGGATTGAACAGAATCCTGGATATTAATATTCAATATTGATTATAAAATGCCAGGTATTCATAAGTGATGAATACCTGGCATTTTTTCTTTGTTTTATTTTTAGCCCTTAACAACCAAACTTGCGAAGCTCATGTCGATGAAATCTTTCTTATTTTCTATATTGCTTTTTTCAATTTTCAGTAGTGTAACCCATGCCCAAAAGACTGTCACCAAAACCAGAAAATCAGATTTGGTAGAGGTGATGGTTGATGCAGCCAACTCCAGGTTTTTCTATTTCAGTTCAGCCACCAGGCCTTTTGGAATGGTCAATCTCAGTCCGGACATGAACCTCAAAGGAGTTTGGAACACAGGGTATAAATACAATGAAGATACCATCAGGTGTTTCAGCCATATCCATTGCTGGGAATTATCCGGAATTCCAGTACTCCCAACTACAGGAAAATTCAGGGGACATTTGGGATCGGATGTGTATGGCTCAACCTATTCTCATCAGACTGAAGTTGCAAAGCCTGGTTACCACAAGATCACATTGAATATCTATGGCGTTACTGCTGAGTTGACCTCTACAACAAGGGTTGGTTTTCATCGGTATACTTTCCCAAAATCTGATTCAAGCTTTATTCAATTTGATTTCACTACCGTTTTGGGCTCTTCCGAAACCCAGCAGGCAAAAGTCACTCAGGTCTCCAATAATCAAATTGTAGGCGAAGTTGTGATGGCTGCAACCATAAGAAGACCAAAGCCAATAACTGTTTATTTTGTTGTTGATTTTGACAAGGCATTTGAACAGTTTGGCGGTTGGAAAGACGGACAAATTATCAGCACTGCAAAAGAAATTTCAGGGCCTCATACAGGCGCTTTTGTTCGCTTTAAAACAAATGAGAACGAAGTCAGGATGATGAAGGTTGCCATCTCTTATGTAAGCATAGAAGAAGCAAAGAAAAACCTAAAGGCCGAATTGACCCATTGGGATTTCGCCAGGGTGGTCAGGGAATCAGCACAAGAATGGGACAATTGGTTGGGAAGGATAGAGGTTGAAGGAGGAACCAATACAGAGCAACGACGTTTTTATACAGACCTGTTTCATGCCTTGCAAGGAAGAAGGATTATGAGTGATGTGAGTGGATCTTATATTGACAATACCGGAGCAAAGCCTCTCGCACGCAATATCCCAATTGGCGCTGATGGAAAGCCCAAATACAAGATGTACAATTCTGATTCTTATTGGGGAGCACAATGGTCGCTCAATACCTTATGGCACCTTGTCTATCCTGAGGTTACGGAAGAGTTCATTAATTCCATGCTGAAAATGTATGATGATGGAGGGTTGATTCCGCGTGGTCCTTCCGGTGGAAATTATACCTATGTGATGACGGGAGCAACAACAACTCCGTTCATTGTAAGTGCATACCTCAAAGGCATCAGGGGCTTTGATATGGCCAAGGCCTATGAAGGAATGCGCAAAGATCATTTTCCTGGAGGAATGATGAGCAAGGCAGGGTATGAGCACAAGACTTTCAAGGGTGGGGGAATTGAAGAGTATATTTCAATGGGATATGTACCTCATCCGCTGCATCCTATCAAGTACGGTTTTCACCAGGATGGTGCAGCACAAACACTTGAGTATGCTTACCAGGATTTTGCAATGGCCCAGATAGCAAAGGTTTTGAACAAGCAAAGCGATTATGACCTTTTTATGCAGCGCTCAGGCAATTATAAGAATGTATTCAACAAGGAAATTGGATGGATGCTTGCAAAGGACAGGAGCGGTAAATGGGCTGATCCAGTGGATATTCTTCAATATGAGCGAGGTTTCAATGAAGGCAATGCCGCACAATATAGCTGGTTTGTTCCCCATGATGTTCCGGGTTTGATTGCCCTGCATGGCGGCAAAGACAAGTTTACCGATAAACTCAATTTTGCTTTCACCGAAGCACGCAAACATGGTTTTGTTTCTGGTAAATCTGAGAACCCGCCAGATAGAGAAGCGCAACGCCGCGTATACATCAATTACGGCAATCAGCCTTGTATGCAAACACCTTTTCTTTTCAACTATGCAGGAAAGCCATGGCTAACCCAGTACTGGACCAGGCAGCTCATTGATTCAGTGTACAGTGGAATTTCTCCACAAAAAGGATACAGTGGAGATGAAGACCAGGGATTGATGGGTTCATTGGCCGTCCTGCTTAAAATTGGACTTTTTTCAACAGACGGAGGAACATCTGAAAAACCTTTTTATGAGATTACCAGTCCTATTTTCAAAAAGATTACCATAAAACTCAATGATCAATATTACCCCGGAAAGCAATTTGTGATTGAGGCCAAAAACAATGTTCCGGGTAATCTTTACATTCAGTCTGCAACACTCAATGGTGCTGCTATCTCAAAACCTTTCTTCGATCATTCAGCATTGATAAAGGGTGGAAGTTTGATGCTGCAGATGGGACCTTCCCCCAACAAAAAATGGGGTATAAAGGATTGATGAATACACCATGCTAACATATTTTACCTTAATACTGATTTACACCCGATGACAAAAAAAGTTTCGATAAAGGATATTGCCAAAGAACTTGAACTTTCGATTACAACAGTGTCGTTTGTAATCAATGGAAAGAGTGAGGAAATGGGCATCAGTGAAGCAACATCCAGTAAAGTTTTGGAGCTTATCAAAAAAAGGGATTATAGCCCTAATAATGCAGCCAGGCTTCTTCGTACTGGAAAGTCCAATACCATTGGATTGATTGTAGAAGATCTTGGAAACTATTTCTTTGGCAATATCGCCAAAGTTGTTGAATTGGAAGCTTCAAAAAGGGGATACAATGTTTTTTTGAGCAGTACTGACAATAATCCTAAAACAGCAAAAGCGCTGATAAGAAAAATGCGCAACAGCTCAGTAGATGGAATGATCATTACACCAACCAAAGACCTTAACCAGGAGCTCGAGGATCTTAAAAATGATAAGATTCCTTTTGTATTGTTGGATAGAACAGTTCCTGGACTTTCTGCCAACGCAGTGGTGCTCGACAATTTTAAAGGTGCCCATGATCTTACTGTGCATTTGCTTAACAATGGCTACCAGAGAATTGGATTTGTTACCATCCACAGTGATATGTCTCAAATGATTGAGAGGGAGAGAGGCTATTGGTCTGCGATGGAATCATCAAATAATCCAAGCTCGAAGGAACTTGTGTTAAAAGTAAAATTTGATGATTCGGCGCAAAGTATCATATCTTCCATCATTTCTTTTGTTACGAAAAATCCCTCAATAGAAGCATTGTTTTTTGCAACAAATTACCTGGGTGTACATGGCATAGAAGCCTTGAAGCAGATGGAAAAATCCATGCCTGATGACTTGGCCGTAGTAAGTTTTGATGACAATGATCTTTTTAGGTTATTTACTCCATCCATTACGGTAGCATCACAGCCATTAAGACAGATTGGAGTAGAAACAATTGAACTGTTGCTGCGGTTGGTAGAAAATGGAATTAAACATGAAAGCCCGATCAGTAAGGTTCTTGAGCCAGAATTGATTGAAAGACAGTCTTCCGTTCAAAGGCCTTTATGGGAGATTGAGCAAACATTGAAAAAATCATTCAATAAAATATAAACGTGTGAAAAGGATCATTTTTCTGTTGGCTATTGTATTGGTGTCATCTGTTTTCAGGAGCAATCATATCCTGCCTGTAACAATTCCAAAGACAATCAATCGCCCACCCAACATCCTTTTTGCCATAGCAGATGACCAGTCATTTGCACATGTTTCTGCAATGGGTCAGGATATCTTTAAAACGCCTTATTTTGATGAAGTGGCAAAGCGGGGAATACTGTTTACAAACGCTTTTGTTGCTGCACCACAGTGCAGCCCATCCCGGGCAGCAATGCTAACAGGGAAAAATATTTGGCAACTGGAAGAAGCGGGAACCCACTCGAGTTATTTCCCTAAAAAATTTCCAGTTTTTACCAATGCATTGGAAACTGAAGGATATTTTATTGGTTTCACAGGCAAAGCCTGGGATCCGGGTAATTTTGAAAATGCAGGATGGGATAGAAACCCAGTAGGGCCGGAGTACAACAAGAGGAAGTTCGAAAAAGTACCTGCCAAAGGAATTGTCAATACAGACTATGCTGCCAATTTTAATGATTTTCTCAAAGATAAGCCAGCAGACAAACCTTTTTTCTTTTGGTATGGATCCAAAGAACCACACCGGGTTTATGAAGCTGGTTCTGGTGCAAAGTCGGGACTCAAAGCAACTGATTCAACAGTGCCACGGTTTTTACCCAATGATGATCTGGTTAAAAATGATATGCTTGATTATGCTTTGGAAATTGGTTGGTTCGACAAGCAATTGGGGGAAATGATTAAAATGCTTGAAGCGCGTGGTGAGTTGGACAATACCATCATTATTGTTACCGCAGACAATGGCATGGCATTTCCTTATGCAAAAGCAAATTTACAGGACTATGGAACGCATATACCACTGGCCATTTGCGGTCCATCCATCAAAGGATCTTCCCGAAAAGTAACTGACCTCGTAGGCATGATTGATCTTGCTCCAACCATCATGGATCTTGCTGGCGTCAAGCATTTCGAAGGTATTACCGGTAAATCTTTGTTGACCATCCTTCAATCCAATGCTTCAGGCCTGGTAGATCCATCCAGGTCATATGTGCTTACAGGCAGAGAAAGGCATACCCATGCACGTCCGGACAACCTGGGCTATCCTGCAAGGGCCATCAGAACACAACAATATTTGTATATCAAGAACTATACCCCCGATCGTTGGCCAGCAGGGGATCCGGCACCCAATAAACAAATGGTTGCAGGCGGAAATGCTGATGAGAAATTTGTTGAAGGGTATGAGGATATTGATGCATCCCCTACCAAAACACACATGATCAAAGACCGCCAGTCATTTCCTGGTTTGTTTGCCCTCGGTTTCGAAAAAAGAAATCCCGAACAATTGTATGACATCATCAAAGATCCTTATTGTCTCAACGATTTGGCTAAAGATAAAAAGATGGCCAAGATCAAATCAAACCTCAAAACTTTGCTGGAATCGAAGCTAAAAGAACAGCACGATCCCAGGGCTGAAGGAAAAGGAGATGTCTTTGAAAGTTATCCAAGATTTGGTGCCATGAAATATTTTGATGGATTCAAGGAAAGGGGTAAGTACAATCCTGCATTTACAAATAAATAAACCAATCATTTAAACTTTAACCATGCAGCAAATTAAAAAAGTGTTAGTCAATGTCATCTTGGTTTTTCTGCTGTTTTCATTTTCAAATGCAGCTTTGGCACAGTCTTCCAATATTTTCAAGGCTTCCAATATAAAAGCCTCCATGCTGAAGGTTTCAGATTGGCAGTTTAAACATTCCAATGGAAAGCCTGAAAATACTTGGACCAATGCAGCCTTTTATACAGGTGTTGTTGCAGCCTATGAAACAACAAAATCAAAAGCATTGCTGGATTCATTGATGGCCATTGGTGAACGTAACAATTGGCTTCCCGGCAAGCGATATGATCATGCCGATGATATTGCCATTACCCAAACCTATATTGATCTTTATCGCATCAGCAATAATGAGCGTATGCTGAAGGCAAGCATAGATTCTATCAAAAAAATGATGCTTGTGCCGGGTGGAGAAATAAAAAGGCATGGCATTACCTGGTGGTGGTGTGATGCCTTGTTCATGGCTCCTCCGACCTTGGCTAAGTTGTCCAAGACGTTCAATGATCCTTCTTATTTGGTATTGTCTGATACACTTTTCATGCAATGCTATCGGCTGTTGTACAACAATGAAGAAAAACTATTTGCCAGGGATGCATCTTATCTTATCGATGCCAATGGAAACGGGAAAAGAGAATCCAACGGAAAGAAAGTATTTTGGTCTCGCGGAAACGGATGGGTGATGGCAGGCCTGGTTCGTTTGTTGAAAGAAATGCCTTCCGATCACCCAACAAGGGAATTTTATATTAACCTGTTCAAGGACATGTCAGCCCGCTTGTTGTCATTGCAACAGGAAGATGGACTTTGGAGAACAAGTTTGTTGGATCCAATGGCTTATGCTGGTGGAGAAGGAAGTGGTTCTGCTTTCAATTGTTATGCAATGGCATGGGGCGTCAACAATAAAATATTGGACAAGAAAATATTTCTTCCTGCGGTGAAGGCTGCTTGGACTGGGCTCAATACATTACTGACTTCAGAAGGAAAAGTCGGATGGGTTCAGCCCATTGGTGCAGATCCAAAAAGAAATTTCAATGCTGAAAGTTGGGAATCGTATGGAGCCGGTGCTTTTTTGCTGGCAGCATCAGAAATCATTCAATTGAAAAAATAACCATATGGATTTTAAGCAACCAATTCGGCTCTCTTTTCGTGCCAATAGCAGAAGGTCTTTTTTGATGCTGGCAGTGAGCATTGTCTTTATTGCCGCTTTTACTGGTTTGGTATCCAGTAAAAATATTACCGTTGACCCAAGGCCCAACATCATCTATATCATGGCTGATGATTTGGGTTATTCTGACCTTGGTTGTTATGGTGGGGAAGTCAGCACACCCAACCTTGATCAGCTTGCAGCCAATGGCATCAAGCTAAAAAAATTCTATAACAATTCCCGCTGTTGCCCAACCCGTGCTTCTTTACTTACAGGTCAATACCCACATTCCGTAGGCATGGGCGGAATGGTTGGATCCAATCAATCACCCATTGTAAAAGGATCTTATCAGGGATTCCTGAATGACAGTTTCCCAACTATTGCGGAAGAATTAAAAAAGGTCGGTTACAATACGTATATGTCGGGAAAATGGCATGTTGGTGAAAGACCTGAGCATTGGCCATTGAAGCGGGGGTTTGATAGATATTACGGATTGATTTCGGGCGCTTCCAGTTTTTTTGAAATTACTCCAGCCGAAAGGGACAAGCGTCGATTTGTGTTGGATGACAAGGATTACGAGATTCCAAAGGAAGGGCATTACATGACAGATGCTTTTACCGACCATGCTTTGGGGTATTTGGATCAGCATAAAAATACAGGAACAGGGAACCCATTCTTTTTATACCTGGCCTATACCGCTCCCCATTTTCCATTGCATGCCCTGGAGCAAGATATTGCCAAATATGAAGCGTTGTATTTGCAAGGATGGGATGTTACCAGAGAAAAGCGGTTTCAGAAAATGAAGCAATTGGGATTGGTGGATGATCGGTATCAATTGACAGAAAGACCGGACATTATTCCAGCCTGGGAAAGTGTTGGTGATAAAAAAGTATGGGCCCGCAAGATGGCTGTGTATGCTGCCATGATTGACAGGATGGATCAGAACATCGGCAGACTCATCAATAAATTAAAGTCAAATGGCCAATATGAAAATACGATGATTGTTTTCATATCTGACAACGGTGCTTGTGCTGAAACTGTCAATACCAAGCTTTTGAGTGATCCGGAAAAGAAAATAGGAGAGCGTGGTTCTTATCATATTTATGGAGAGAGTTGGGCCAATGCTTCCAATACACCATTCAAAAAATATAAACATTATATGCATGAAGGTGGCGTTGTAACGCCTTGTATCATACAGTGGCCTGCAAAAATAAAACCTGCAAAAGGTTACAGTGACGGCACAGGGCATGTGATTGACCTTATGCCTACAGCCCTTGAATTGGCAGGAGCAAAATCACCCGGTTTAGCTGGTACGAACTTCTCTTATTTGTGGACAAAGAAGAGGGCTCCTGAGAGGACTTATTGCTGGGAGCATGAGGGTAACCAGGCCATCAGGAAAGGAAATTGGAAACTGGTAAAAGAGTTTCAGGAAACATACTGGTCTTTGTATAACCTTGCTACAGACCCGACAGAAATAAATGATTTGTCTGGTGTTGAGGCTGCAAGGGCAAAAGCCATGATGGAAGAATATGTAGTTTGGTTTGCCAAGGTAGGTGCTCGTCCTTATAAAAAGGGGGGAGGAAAAGCAGAGTGAAGAATATTCCTTTCAAGGGAGTCTTTATGTTAATAAACGCTATCATCATGAAAAAAACAAGGATTGGATTTTTGTTTCTGTCTTTGCTGATTGTGCTATTGACAGCGGCATTTGTTGCAAATAACAAACAGCATCTAGCCAACAAACAAAAGCCCAACATCATTTTGATTTTGGCAGATGATATTGGTTTTGAAACAATCAGTGCTTATGGCAGTACCACCTATACAACGCCAAGAATCGACAACATGGCCAAGGGGGGAGCCTTGTTTCAAAACTGTTATGCACAACCATTGTGTTCTCCATCACGTGTGCAGATCATGACCGGTAAATCCAATTTCAGGAATTATGAGAGATGGGGCTATCTCAACCAGAACGAAACCAATTTTGCGCATATC
>JAIPBY010000073.1 GCA_021738605.1 Chitinophagaceae bacterium
CACTAATCAAAACCATTCTGATGATGAAATTCACAGTTTTCTTATTGCTGGTTGCCTGCATGCAGGTTTCAGCAAGCGGATTTTCTCAGGTATCACTTGCAGAGAAGAATGTCCCTCTGAGATCAGTGTTTAAAAAGATTCAAAAGCAGACAGGATTTGATTTTTTGTATGGCTCCCAACTTTTACAGGAGGCAGGAAATGTAAGCATTGATGTCAGTAATGTGACGCTGGAAAATGCGCTTGACCTTTGCTTCAAGGGTAAGCCACTGTCCTACACCATTATTGAAAAGACCATTGTTGTTAAGCCAAAACCATTGGTTATTGCTGATGTTACACCTGTAGCAGAACTGAAGGAAATCATTTCAGGTAAAATCACTGATGAGCAGGGTTTACCCTTGGCAGGTGCGTCAGTATACATCAAGGGTTCTTCAAAGGCAACAGTTACAGATGCGCAGGGTCGTTTCAATCTTGAGGTGGATAACCTGGAGGGTACCCTTGTAGTTTCATTTGTGGGCCGTATTCAGCAAGAGCTTCCGCTTAAAGGGAAAAAAACATTCAATGTTGTTTTGAAATCATCCACTGAGGATCTCTCTGATGTGGTGGTGATTGGATATGGAAGCCAGAAAAAAGAAACGCTTTCCGGAGCCGTTGTTAACATAAAAAGTAAGGACATCCTTACAACCAAAAGCACCAGTGTTGTGAGCAATATCCAGGGAAAAATTCCGGGTGTTCATATCAGGCAGCAGACAGCCGAGCCTGGTACTTTCAACAGCCTTGTGAGCATCAGGGGTTTTGGTACACCGTTGCTCGTGATTGATGGAGTTCCCCGTGACGGGATGTCCGATTTTGAGCGATTGAATCCGGAAGATATTGAAAGCATTTCTGTACTGAAAGATGCTGCTGCTGCCATTTATGGAATGAATGCAGACAATGGTGTAATTATCGTTACAACAAAAAAAGGGCAGAAAGGATTGGCAAAATTCAACTACAGCAGTTTTGTCGGCTACAAGCAGCCAACCAGCATGCCTGATATGGTAAATGCCTATACCTACCGGACCATCAGGAATGAAATGGATCGCAATACCAAATTGTCTCCAACATTCAGCCAAACTGATCTTGACAAGTGGAAAGCGGGTACTGAGCCAGGCTATATTGATTATGATTGGTTTAAAGAAACCCTTAGAGACTTCACCATGCAGCAGCAACATAATATTTCTGCTTCGGGTGGATCTGAAGGCGTAACGTACTATACAAGTCTTGGTATTTTGGCAGATGATGGCATTTTGAAAAGCGATATCCAGAAATACAGGAAGTACAATTTCCGTACAAATGTCACTTTCCAAATGACCAAGGATCTCAAAGCAATCGTTACGTTGGCTGGTAAAGTTGACAACAACCGCAGTCCACAGGGATCATATTTTTGGTTTTTTAAACCCCTCATCATCGCTGACAGGGCTTTCTCTCCTTTTGTTCCAGGGACAAACAATGTTACCCGCATACCACCTGAATTCACCAATCCTTATGCATTGGCATCTGAAGCGATTTCAGGTTATGAGAAGTGGAGCAATGTACAGTATCAAACACAGGTGGAACTTCAGTATGATGTTCCTTCAATCAAGGGATTGAAATTCGGATTGCTTGGGGCTTACGATGGAAACAACAACAATTGGTCGAACCTTGCCCGCGCATATAATCAGTACGACATCGCTACAAATGCAGCAACCCTGAGGGGACAGAACAGGTATGTCAACACCATGACACAGTTCGGCAGGGCAGTGGTTCAGGCAAGTGCGAATTATAAAACAACCATTGCAAAAAATCACCATATTGGCGCTACTGTGGTTGGCGAGATGCGCTCATTGAGATCAGACATCATCAATGCATCACGTTTTTATGCCGATGTATATACCTGGGACATCATCAATCAGGGAAGCTTGACCAATGCACAAAATGGTGGAGACAGGATTATTCAAAAATACCTTTCACTGCTTGGTCGTTTCAACTATGATTTTAAAAACAAGTACCTCCTTGAGCTGGCATTCCGTGAAGATGGCTCATACCGCTATGCTCCAGGCAAAAGATGGGCAATGTTCCCATCTGCTTCTGCAGGCTGGAGGGTTTCTCAGGAAAATTTCATTCGAAACAATGCATCTTGGATTTCCAACCTCAAGCTTAGGGCATCATACGGAATGATGGGTGCAGATCAGGGCAATCCTTTCGAATATTATCTGGGGTACAGGTATGGCAATATTGACCAAGGGTACATATTCAACAATGGGGTCCTTACTTCGGGAATGGTTCCTCCTGGTGTAGTAAATGAAAACCTTACGTGGATCAAGACAAATACAGCTAATCTTGGTATTGACCTTAGTCTTTGGGATGGCAAATTCGGCCTTGTGGCAGACTGGTTCCAGAAAGACAGGAATGGTCTCTTGGCTACAAAAATCCAGTCAGTTCCCAACACCTTCGGCGCTTCATTTCCTCAGGAAAATATCAACAAAGACATGGTCAAGGGATTTGAGTTGATGGTATCCCATAAAAATAAAATAGGCAAGCTTCGCTATGAGGTAAGTGCCAATATGACCTATGCACGAAAGTACCTGGTTTACAGTGAAAGGGCACCATATGCAAGCACCATGCAAAAATGGAAAGATACATGGGGAACCGGTGGCCGTGTACTGGGGCGTGAATGGGGTTATTTGTATGACGGGCGGTATACGGATATACGCCAGTACCAAACTGCACCATTGATGGGTGGTGCAGCAGGAAACTCCATGATGCTTCCTGGTAGTTTTGCAGTACAGGATGTTGATGGAAACGGTATTATCAATGGCGATGATCAACTGCCTGAGTTTTGGTCTGGTCAATACCAGGGATTTGCAGGTAATCCTCCATTGCAATACGGTGCAACAATCAACCTGGCCTGGGGTGCTTTTGACATGAATATGTTGTTTCAAGGTGCTGCATTGTTTTCTATTTTTGCTTCGCCCAACGATGTTTGGGGATATGGACGTTATCCAGGAATGTGGGAAAAATACATGGACAGATGGCGTTTGGAAGATCCGAGCATGAATCCTTATGATCCGTCAGCAAAATGGATTCCGGGAGAATATCCTGCACTCAGGTCCAACTTCAATAATACAACCGACGCTTTGACTACTGACCGTTGGAGGTTGAATGCAACTTATTTGAGACTGAAGAGTACAGAGATTGGTTATACGCTTGCTCCACAATTCGCCAAAAGAATAAAGATTGATAACCTTAGGGTTTTTGTGAATGGATTCAACCTCTTCACTTTTGCCAATCCACTGGCAAAGAATCTGGATCCTGAGAAAGAAGAAGGCGCTTATCAGGCAGATCTTACTTATCCCCTCATGAGGTCTTTCAACTTTGGTATCAACCTTAACTTTTAAATGATTGATGTAATGAAAAAACTAATTATATATACCGGCATGATCATCGCAGGTCTTGCCCTTGCCTCTTGCAAAAAATACCTTGAAGTGCAGCCATTGGATAGGGTTCCTGCTGAGCAATTGCTGACAGATCCCAATGGTGTAAAGACATTGTTGGCCAATCTCTACAGTAAAATGCCAGTTGAAGATTACAAATACAATCCGGGTCTCAGTTTTAACTACCACCGTACTCCTGGTAATAATTATATTGAGCCAGGATTTGGAACTGCATACTTGACCGATGAAGCAAGCCTTTCAGCTGGTTCAGGAATTGGCCCTGTGAATGAAAGTTACTGGGGTTTTGATGGCATTCGCCAAACAAACCAATTGCTGGAACAGCTTCCAGTAGTAACAACCCTTACTGCTGCACAAAAAGCAGCACTTGTGGCAGAGTGTCGATTCATCCGTGCCTACATGTATTTTACCATGGCAAGAAGGTATGGCGGGGTACCCATCATTGAGAAGTCCTTGGAATACAAGCCTGGAACAGATAATGCTGATCTATTTGTACCACGCAGCACTGAGAAGCAAACATGGGATTATGTGTTGAATGAATTGGAAGAGGCTTCAAAAGGAATGCCAGCTTCATTTTCTGCAGTAGATGGTCCATACCGTGCTACAAAATGGGCCGCACTTGCTTTGAAATCAAGGGCTGCATTGCATGCGGCTTCTGTTGCCAAATTTTGGAACAAGGCGCCCCTGACAGGTGATGCTGTTACCCAAAAAATGGCCGGTGGAATGACATCTGCTGATGCAGACAATTATTACCAACTTTGCATTACTGCAGCTGAAGCAGTAATCAACAACTCCGGTAAGGCATTGTACAGACCCATGCCTGCAAACAGAACAGAAGCAGCAAAGAATTTCCAGGATATTTTCCAAAACCCTACTGCTGCGGACATTGAGGTGATTTTCAAAAAAGGGTATATCGACGGAACCACTACATTGTTGCAAGGCCACTCTACTGACATGTATTTCAATCCTTCACAGACAAACCCTGGAGGTCTTTTCTACGGACGGTCAAGTCCATCACTCGACCTTGTTGATGTTTATGAGGATTATACCGACAATGGGCAGGGTCGAAGTGTTAAGTTATCTACGAGATCCGATAACAACGAGAATGATGTTATTGCCGATCCAACAAAAGTTGATGTAACCAAGCCTTTCAAGCAGTACAATACATTGGCTGAAATATTTGCAAATAAAGATGCCAGGTTACATGCCACCATTATTTTACCAGGTTCTACATGGAAAGGGGTGCAAATCATCATGCAGGGTGGAATGATCAGGCAAGATGGATCTAAACTGGTTTACTCCAATGCCAGTGCTTTGGGCAAGGATGGTAAGACCTATTGGTCTTTGGGTGCCAGTTCGCCCAATGGCGCAACAGGATTCTCAGGATTTTTCAATATCGGTAGTTCAAGCAACCAGAACTATTCCATATCAGGGTTCTTGCAGAAGAAATTTTTGCAGGAAGGGGTAACAGTTCCAGGTACATATTTTGGTTCCACATTGGATTTTATTGATATGCGGATGGCAGAAGTATTCCTCAATTACGCTGAAGCTGCGATCGAGAGTGGAAAAGGAAGTTCAGCACTTGCTGCAACTTATTTAAATGCATTGAGAAAAAGAGCTGGCCACACCGATAATATTCCTGCCACCATCAACAACATCCTCAAAGAACGTCAGGTGGAAATGGCTTTCGAAGGAAGGCGTTATTGGGATCTGATCAGGAGAAGAGATGCACATACAATGTTCACCTCTGCAAAAAGGACCATTCTTGTTCCCATGATTGATCTTCGCCCAGCAGTTCCCAAGTATATATTTGTTCGTGCCAATAATTTCTATGATGAAACATCTGGTGGAAGAAACTTCCAGCCAAGGGATTATTACAGGCCTATCCCAGGGGTAGCTACAAATAAATTGGTACAGAATCCACAATTTTAAAAAGAAAAGAAACCAGCAATGAAAAAAGCATTTTTACTTATCATATATGCACTGGGGTTGACAACAATGTTTTCTTCCTGCGAAAAAGACAACATGCCAGGGCCTAACGCAATCGTTTATGGCACAATCAAAGACAAGGTTACAGGCAAGCCTGTTGAAACGGAGTTGATCAATGGGTCAAGCATTGAAGCATTTGAATTGGGATATCCTACACAGGTACTGCAACGCTGGTTGATAAAGAATGACGGCCAGTATCGCAATAACCTGGTTTTTGCAGCCAATTATGATTTCCAGTTGCGCAACAGCAATTTCTTTCCAACCTCATTGATGAATTATGCTATAAAGCCAGGCGAGAATCAGCTTGATTTTACAGTAGATCCTTATTTGAGGGTGAACAATTGTAAGATCGTATACGATGCTGCCGGAAAGAAAATAACAGCAACTTTTAATCTTGAAACAGGTTCCCCAAATGTAAAAGTTAAAGCAGTCCGTTTATATGCCTTCAGTGATATTTATGTAGGCGAGGCCACTAAATTTGGTGTTACAGGCAGTTCGGCAATTTCATATGCTCCATCCAAAGTTGTTGACAATGGTTTGATCACCCTCACCATTGACCTTGCTGCCAATGCTAGCCTGTTCCCAACCGGAAGGGATTATTTTTTCAGGGTAGGTGCACTGGCTGATGTGGCAGGTGTTGGCACGATCAGGCATAATTATGCTCCGAATGTAAAAATCACACTGTAAACAAAACATGTTCTTTCAACTTTTCTCTCATAAACAGTAAATGGCAGAACGGGGAGCTGATTCATCAGCACCCCTCTTTTGTTTTATTGCGTTGTAAACTTTGAAAATGCATTGGATGAAAAGAATTGGCACATTGCTTTTTTGTCTTTTTTTGGGAAGAGGAATAAGCTCACAAACAAAGGTAGACCCGCATTCCATGACGGATGCACAGGTGCTGTCAACCATAGCCAAGCATCAACCCTTGTATGGGGCTAAAATTCCAATGAACATCAAACACCAATTGGGCGCTACCCATGTAGCAGGTAAATATTTTTTTACCAATGAACCATATCTGATTGAAGGCTGTAAAAAAATGACAGATTTAGGCTATGGAGTGGTGAAGTTATGGTTCAGAAAAACAGGTTCTGGTTATCCTTACAATTCAAACTGGAACATAGATAAGGATATCTCACTGGTTGATTTGGCCAAACATCCTTACTGGCAAACCTGCTTTGATATGCCTTTCAGCACGATCGCCCTCAGCATTGAAGGTGCAGGAATCAGGACAACCGATGCTTCTGCAAAAGCAGAGGAAGACGAGATCTATGCACTAGCAAAATACCTGCTTGAAAAATACAAGGATAGAGAGCTTACTTTTATTTTTCATAACTGGGAAGGTGATTGGATGATGCGCGGAGGTACAGGATCAAGTGCCAGGTGGTCAAGAAAAGCTGGAGAGTTGATCAGGGCCGTGGATGGAGACCGGCAAACAGTCTTGGTTCCAGCTGATTCACTGGAACGCATCAATGCTATGGCAAAATGGTTCAAAGCCAGGCAGGATGGGGTGAACCGTGCACGTGCAGCAGTTGGGCGCAGCAAATGCAAAGTAATGCATGCTATTGAAGCCAATAAAGTGATGGACAGTCAACAGGGAATTCCAGGTATTGTCAACAGTGTATTGCCTTTGGTTGAAACAGATATGGTATCCTGGTCCTGCTATGATGGTATGGATGAAAAAGGATTGAAGCTATACAGGGGCATAGAGTATATCAAACAATTCATTCGGCCTACGCCCTATATGAAAGGCCAGAAAGTGGTGTTCCTCGGAGAAATTGGGATTCCTGAACAGCGCTATGAGGGCTTGACAGAAAAACAGCCGGTTATCAAACGTTGGGATGCCTATATCGGCGTTTGTCAGGCATTGAAAGTTCCTTACATCATCCAATGGGAACTCTACTGTAATGAGCCTAAAAATGAAGAACTTAGAAAATTGAACGATGTCAGAAAGACAGATGAGATGCGGGGATTCTGGCTTATCCGTCCGGATGGGACAACTGGTTTTGCAGCAGAATATTTTGAACAATTATTGAAAAACGCCGGAAATAAAATTCGTCTTTAAATATGAATAGAGTTGCTCATTCTTTGATCGTATTGTTATTGGTAACTGCTTGCTCTAAAAAAGTAGAAACAGTGGTTACTGCTCCATCACCTCCAGTTCCACCGGTAGTGCCCATTGTTGACCCCAATACTTTGACCCTTCCTGTAACGGCTGCTCAAGTGAATGGTGCTTTCTCCTACACCAAAATCAGGAATGTTCATCCCCGACTGCATTATACTGCTGCAGAAATTGTGCAAATTGGAAGTGCTGCTCAAACAGATCCATTTGCCAAGACTACCTATGACGATATTATTACAAGGGCTGATGCCCTGATCGGATCACCCTTGCTCGATTATGGACTTGATGCGGCACAGTTGAGAATCAGCAATATCCATACCATCAGCAATGATCATTTGCCGTATCTTATCCTCGCTTATCAGTTTACCAAAAACACCAAATACGCATCGCGTGCCTGGGACCAGTTGAACAGGATGTGCAGTTATCCCGATTGGGGAGCCAACCGGCATTTTTTGGATGCTGGGATTGCCGCAAAAGCAGTAGGGATGGCATTCGACGGTTTGTATGATTATCTGACTGTTGCCCAGCGCAATCAACTCTACAATGCCTTGCGTTCTTTTGTTCTAGGGCCAGGGAAAAACCAGATTGATAATGGAACAGGACCCTTTAAATGGTATGATACTGATGACAACTGGAATGGAATTTGTCATGGGGGTATGATCATGGCAGCATTGGCAACCTATGAGATGGACAGTGTTTTTAACAGCAGTATTATTGCGACTTGCTCCAACGGTATGCTCAAATACATCAAGTCTTTCGATCCTGATGGAGCAAGTGAAGAGGGGCTTTCATATTGGTCTTATGGCCTCTCCAATACAATGCTTGCCCTTGAATCAATGAAGCGATCTTTGGGGGCTACTTTTGGGTTGACCAATCAGGCGGGTTTGAGGAAAACAGGGATGTTCCCCTATTATGTTTCCGGCCCGGTGGGCACTGCTACCTTCGGAGACGATTATGTATATGCAGGAAAGGAAAACAGGTTCCTCTCTTATTTTTGGTTTTCCAAATTTTACAATGATGCCAACATGGCCAAAACCCATTTTGACATGTGTCAATCCATCAATGCCAATCGAACAGGCAAAATGAATGGCTGGATGGATCTTTTGTTTTACGATCGTCAATTGGTCAATCAGGGTGCTGCAGCATCTTTTCCATCATCAGGGTATATCAAGGGGGTAGACTATGCATATCTTTTTGAATCAACTTCAAACGATAATGGACTCTATGTTGGAATGCATGCCGGAGACAACAATGCGAGCCATGGGCACCTTGACGCAGGTTCATTTTTCATTCAAGGAATGGGTGAAAACTGGGCACAAGGAAACCTTGGACTTCAATCACCTTATCCCGCAGATTATTTTACTGTAACCAATCCAGCATATGACGCAGCTCCAACCAACAATGCTCCTACAACTGGAAGGTTTTATTATTACCGCGTAAGAACTGAAGGTAAAAATTGTCTGGTTTTTAATCCGGATGCCAGGCCTGAGCAAAACCCCAAAGGCACAGCTACATTGGTTAAAAATGAAAATGATAATTCCGGTGGATATTATATCATTGATCTTGGCTCCAACTATTCCCGTGATGTAAAATCGTACAAGCGCGGAATCAAAATGAACCGTTCCGGGAAATTCATTTCCGTCCAAGATGAATTCACACCCAATTCAACATCAACAGTTTATTGGTTGATGCATTCAGCTGCAACAGATGGAGCCATCATTTCAGGGGATGGCAAAACTGCCACCATGTACAAAAATGGCAAAACCTTCTATGCAAGGATTGTTTCCCCTGCGGGAGCCTCCTTCAGTAAGGTAGACCGTTCATCAACCGCTATCAATTATCTACCTGAAACCGGTGCTATTTTCACCTCCATCATGGCTGGCAAAAATAGTTCCAACCCCTATTATGGAAAGCTTCAAGTTAAGCTCACTGGTCTTGCCGCCAACACGCCAACATCCATTCGTATAGATTTTCAGTCAACGGCTCCAGGAACACCTACGCCCTTGGTACCCATGGATGGATGGACAACTTCAAATTAAGTATTTTGCTTTATCATGCATAAATCAAGGAATCGGGTAATAGGGCTTTTGCTTTTTATCAGCAGTTTTTCATGTGCACCATCAATGGCGCAATACTGGAACAGGAATACACAACTTCTCCCTTTTCGCATGGTGCCTGCATTATCCAAAATTGAACACATTGATTTGGACAAGGATGGAGACCCGGATGTTTTGAAAGCGATGATCAATGACAGTATTCCTATTGCTTGGATTGATGATGATGATGACATGCAGCAAAACCAAACTGAAGGTGATACCGATAGCGATTGTCTGCTCATTGATAAGAACAGGGATGGAATATTTGCTGGTCCTTGGGATTTAAGCATTGACTGGTGCGATACAAATCTCGATGGCAAGGCTGACATACAACTTGTTGTTAGCAATGCCGGAACCAAGGTTCGCAATTATTATGACTGGGGAGCTGATTATATGTATGTCCTGGATGATGACCATGATGAAATCATGCATTATATTGATTGGAACAAGATCATGATGCAAGCCTGGGAACACTCCGGGCATTCTAATTTTTTCAAAGACTATTCAGGCAATTCGACTTTTCTCAAAATGCATGCTTCAAGTTTCCGCATTGGAGACCTACGCTACAATTGGGAAAACCCTTTTATTTTTTATGACACCAACAAGGATGGCTTGACCGATTGGGCGATCAGGCTGGTAGACAGTCCGGTTTTCAGGGACAAATCAGACAGTTCAAAAAATGGGTTTGATCAACAGGATAAGGAGATTGATGTGCTGTTTACCAAAAAGATTGACTATGCTGCACTTACCTGGGATCTTGATCACGATAATGCACCGGGCAATGAGTTTGATTTTGACATGAGTCTTCTTTTCAAGGGGAAAGGCTTCGACTATAGTGACCAGGAACATCAACTGAAGCATTGGAAAGGGTTGTCTGATGCCAATCATTTGTTGTTTGATCAGCGGTGGAGAGAACTGGATCGTTTGTATTATCCTGCAAGAGACACCGCTTATCCGTTGATTTTCAAGAGGGGTGATTGGCAGGAATGCCGCCTGGTATTTGACGAAGATGATGACTGCAACCGCTGGGAGCGGGTTGAATTTTATGAGCCAAAAGATCTCTTTAAGATTGGCATGGAAAAGGGAGGATTGGATAACAATAAACAGGCAGATGCTGCAGGGGATCGTGGCGAATTTGACATGGACAACAGTGGCAAGGGGAAATTGTACATTGGTGGTTTTGATGGAAAAATACATTTGTATGGAGCCGAGTGGGGTGCTTGGCGAATCGACCAGCTTGCGTATTCATACCAGGGCTTTGGAGGAAATTATGAACGTTGGGGAAGGGAAAGATTACAACGTGAGCCAAAGTCTTTTGCTACTGTGAAATATTCCGATGCCAACGGAAATGGATTCTTTGATTGTGTTGAATATGATTTGGATGGGGACAGTCAATTTGAGCAAAGGGTGTCATTGTTGGAGCTTGGATTGGACGACAGGGTAAGACTCTTCCATACCGATACTGCCAGTTACGATGGGTATACTAAATTATTTGAGGCTGCGGCAGATTGGAACTGGAAGAGAGCCAACGAGGCCTTGCTAGTGGCAAAAAAATTAAACATCAATACGTCTTGGTATAATTTTTACAAGCGCCCCATTTCACTCCAGCAAAAATATGACTATGGATATTGGCTGGGATTTTACATCTATCAGGATATAAGG
>JAIPBY010000074.1 GCA_021738605.1 Chitinophagaceae bacterium
TCCACTGGTCTGGTGCGTCAACCCGCAGCGTCCATCCCACCCTTTCTTTGGGTGTCATGTTCAATATGATCATCAACTCCTGGTCAGCATTTTTCGTCATCCTTCTAAAAGAAATCACAGATTCTTCACGGTGGTCCAGGTCATGCCAGGAAAATCCTTCCTGATGGTATTGTTGTTCATAGAGGGCTGGTTCCTGTTTTAAAAGATGAGCCAATGCGCTAACACAAGCCTTCATTCCTGCATGGCTTTGATGTTCCAGGAGGTCCCACCTTAAAGAAGTTTTGTAATTCCATTCTTCTGTTTGTGCAAATTCATTGCCCATGAAAAGGAGTTTTGCACCAGGATGAGCAAACATATAGGTATAAAGCAACCTTAAGTTGGCAAATTTCTGCCATTCATCTCCTGGCATCTTATAAATCATGGGAGATTTTCCATGCACTACCTCATCGTGGCTGAGGGGAAGCATAAAATTCTCATCATGATAATACATCATGCTGAATGTCAACTGATTTTGCTGAAATTGCCTGTACAATGGATCCTGCTTGAAATAACGAAGGGTATCGTGCATCCACCCCATCATCCATTTCATTCCAAAACCCAGCCCGTCTGCATACGTAGGCCTGGAAATACCGGGCCAATTGGTGGCTTCCTCCGCAATGGTTTGGACTCCGGTAAAATCCCGATAAACCATCTGGTTCATGTCTTTCAGAAAGGCAATGGCCTCAATATTGCCATTCCCCCCGAATTCATTGGGTTCCCATTCTCCTTCGTTTCTGGAATAATCCAGCTTTAGCATAGAAGAAACAGCATCTACCCTCAGCCCATCTACATGAAATTTATCCAGCCAAAAACGGGCATTGCTGATCAGAAAAGACCTAACCTCTCCTCGCTTGTAATTGAAAATATAACTGTTCCAGTCTGGATGATACCCTTTTCGCATGTCAGCATACTCGTAAGTATGCGTCCCGTCAAACATAAAAAGCCCATGGCTGTCGTAAGGGAAATGGGATGGCACCCAATCAAGGATTACTCCTATGCCTTCCTGGTGAAAAAAATCAATCATGGCCATGAATTCCTCCGGATTGCCAAACCGGGAAGTGGGTGCAAAGTAACCTGTGCCTTGATAACCCCAGCTACCATCAAATGGATACTCCATCACAGGCATCAACTCCACATGCGTGAATCCCATCTGTTTTACATAAGGAACCAAGCGTTGGGCAATTTGCCAATAGCTGAAATAGGATTCCTCATCAAAAGGATCGGGTCTCATCCAACTGGCCAGGTGTACTTCATATACTGAATAGGGAGATTTTAATGAATTGTGGTTTTCTCTAGTATCCATCCACTGTAAGTCCTTCCAATCATATTCAAAATTCCAGGTGATGCTGGCGGTAAGCGGTTTCTTCTCCCAAAAATGAGCGTAGGGATCGCCCTTTTGAATAATTTTTCCTTCAAAACCATGGATGGAGTATTTGTATACCTCTCCCCTCTTACAATTGGGAATAAACCCTTCCCAGATACCAGATTTATCCAATCTGACAAACAGTGGATGAATTCCATCTTTCCAGTTGTTGAAATTCCCTACAATGCTAATCCTCGTTGCATTGGGTGCCCAAACGGCAAAATAGGTACCCGGTGTTCCTAAAACATCTATTTGTTTGTTTCCAAAAAATTGATAGGCATTGTAAAGGGTGCCCTGTTGAAAATTGTTGATCGTCTCTTCAGAAAATAAAGAATAGTTCCAGACTGGTCCGGAAGTTTCAATAAAATGAACTTCTTCATAAGGTTTTGGACTATTCTCTTTTTCTTTGGAATGATGCATTCAACTGGATTAATTCTTCAATTCAAATATCTGAAATGACTTTGAAGGAATAACTATTCTAGATGGTTTTGTGATAACATTACCAGTCATGGCATTGACCAGACCTGTAGTTCCGGTCAAGACTTCATTGAAACGATCCATTGAAATTGGAACATCTTCTGCTGATGTATTGACAAGACACATGATTTTTTGTTTTTCATGCAACCTGAAATATACATAGACGCCATTTTGTGGAATGTATTGCTTAAGGGTTCCTTGTTTGATGGCTGGGCTGTTCTTCCTGAAGTTGGCCAATTGTTTAAAATACGAAAAAGCCTCCATTTCTTTCGGAGCTAGAGAAGAACTGTTGAATTTATTGATGGTGTCAGCAGACCAACCACCCGGAAAATCCTTTCTTACTGCTGCATCATTAGGATCCTTGTAGTTCTTCATGAGGATTTCAGTACCATAATACACTTGCGGAATTCCGCGCATGGTCAGCAACAAGCCAAGGCCCATCTTGTATTTGGCCAGGTCTTCACCCACCATGGAGTAAAACCTGTTCATGTCATGATTGTCCAGGAATATGCAGTTGGTCATGGGATCCTTGTAGAGCAGGTCTTGAGCCAGGGTCATGTACACCTTGGTGATGCCTTCCGTCCATCCAAATGGCTGGTTCAGGCCATCATAAAGGGCATTGCTCAGCGGGAAATCTGTTACCCCTTTGATTTGGTGTTTGAATGGCGCATTGATGTTGTTTTGGGTGAAATAGGCACTGGCAGCAACGGTATTTGTCCAGGCTTCACCAAATACTGTCAATGAAGGAAACTCATTGAGAAGTGCTGCATTGATGGTGTTCAGGAAATTTTCATCACAATATTTGTAGGTATCAACCCTCCACCCATCAATGCCAAATTCTTCAGTAGACCATATATTGCTTTGAATCACAAAATTGGCACAATAAGGATTCGCCAAGTTGAGGTCTGGAAGGTGTGGAACAAACCAACCACCAATCATGCTTTTCTTCTCAGATGGGGCAGCATAGGGATCAATGAAAACTTCTTCCCTGTGGTTGGCTCCTGTATATGATGGCCATTGGTTAAGCCAGTCTTTCATGGGCAAATCCAGCACAGTATGGTGAAAGGATCCAACATGGTTATACACAGCATCCTGGATTATTTTTAACCCTTTCTCATGTGCAATCTTTACCAGATTTCGGTATCCATCATTTCCTCCAAATCGTTTGTCAACTTTATAATGATCCGTAATCCAGTAACCATGATAACCACTCATCACCCACTGGTTTTCCTGCATTTTGGGCATGTTGTTTTCCAAAATAGGTGTCATCCAAATGGAGGTGATACCAATATTCTTCAGATAGTCAAGTTTTGATACAACCCCAGCCAAATCACCACCATGCCTGGCATAGGGATTGTTTCTGTCAGAAGAATTGTCCCTGAGATCATCAAATTGATCATTACTCGGGTCTGCATTGGCAAATCGGTCGGGCATGATCAGATAAATGAGATCAGATGCGTTGACGCCCTGGTGTTTTGCACCACCCAGGGATTTATTCCTTGGTTTCAGTTCATACCCAAAACTTTTTCCATTGGAAAAACTGAACCTGAATTTTCCAGGTTGTGCATTGGGTAGAATGACGAGATCAATGAATGCGTAATGTTTGTTTTCAGGCTGAGATACTTTAACTACACGAAGACCAATACCATCTACTTTTACGGATTGGGGCAAATCCTGATCAGTGTACACCATTAGCTGAAGCTTGTTGCTCTTCATTCCAACCCACCAATGGGTTGGGTAAACATTGATGGCTTCAACGGCAAATGAAATTGAAGAAAGCAATACGAACAAGAAGGATAAAAAAAACAGTCTGGTTGATTGCATATCAGTTTTTTTCTTCTTTAACAATAAGAGCACAAATAATACCAGCAGCAATCAGCAAGATCCCTCCAATGGTTACAGCCGCTAAACGGTCATTGTTCAGAAAATTTTCCATGATGCTGCCAAAACTCAGTGATGCTATGATTTCTGGAAGAACAATGAAAAAATTGAAGATACCCATGTAAATACCCATTTTTTGTGGAGGTATGCTTCCAGCAAGGATGGTATAGGGCATTGAAAGGATGGATGCCCATGCAATCCCAACCATGCCCATTGAAATGTAGAGCATGTTTGCTTGTTCTATCATGTTGACAGAAATCAACCCTATCCCACCAATAAGAAGACAGATGGTATGGGTGAATTTTTTTCCAATTTTTGAGACAATAAATGGAATGGAAAAGGCAAAAACAAAGGTTACCAGGTTGAGGATGGCAGAGGTTGCATTGGCAAGCTCCAAACCCTCTGTAAACCTGAGGGATGCAACAGAACCCTCGGCGGCTTTGGCATCACCACCAAAAATATTGACAGCTACCCCAGTGCTATAATAAAACCACATCAGGAAAAGACCAGGCCAGGTAAGAAACTGAACCAGGGCCAATCGTTTCATTTGGGCGGGCATGTTGATGATGGCATCAAAAATCTCCTGGAAAATATTGCCGTTGTCTTGTACCAACTGGTTTTCATCTGGTGGATATTCCCTGCTTTTGAAAACAGTAACAAGTACTGCAATCAGAAAAACAGCAGCGCCTATATAAAAAGACCAAACAATGTTTTCCGGTATACCACCATTGATTTTTTTTCTGGAAATGCCAAACCAATCGACCAGTAATGTCGGAAGAAATCCGGCAATAAACGATGCAGCACCAATAAACATGCTTTGCATGGCGTAGCCAAATGAACGTTGTTTATCATTGAGGTTATCGGCAACAAAAGCCCTGAAAGGCTCCATGGACACATTGATGCAGGAATCCAAAATCCAAAGCGTTCCTGCAGCCATCCAAACGGTAGGCGAATTGGGCATGAAAAATAGTGCAGCTGAACTTAGAATGGCTCCTATCAAAAAATAAGGTCTTCTCCTTCCCCATTTTGGGTGCCAGGTTCGATCACTCAGATATCCTATGATGGGTTGTACAAGGAGGCCTGTCATCGGTGCTGCCAACCAAAGTCCGGGAATTGCTTCAGGTTTTGCGCCAAGGAACTCATAAATGGCACTCATATTGCCCATCTGCAGGCTCCATCCAAACTGGATGCCAAAAAAGCCAAAACACATGTTCCAGATCTGCCAAAAACCGAGTGAATGCTTACTCTTTTCTACAGTGGGAATTGTTGCATTTTGCATATGAAAGCGATTGGTTAATGTGTGTAAAATACACACACAACCTAAATATACATAAAAGCTGACAAATCAGTGGATGCGTGATATCTTAAATGACAAAACCATCAGGGATTACTGCCCCTTTTTTGACCACAACAATGCCTTCCTTGATAGAATAAAGCTGATGTTCTGTATTGGCCAAATGTTTACCTCCATTGATGCGGACATCGTTGCCGATCCTGCAGTTTTTATCAATAATTGAATTTTTGATATAACAGCGTTCACCAATACCGAGTTTGGGAAGTCCGTTGCTCACAGAGGTATTCATCTCATCCAAAGTTTCGTAAAAATCAGTACCCATGATATAGCAGCTCACAATGGTGGAGCCATAACCAATTCTTGTTCTGATGCCAAGCACAGAATTTTCTACCCTTGAAGCATTGATGATGCATCCTTCAGCAACAATGGTTTTCTCAAGCGTAGTCCCACTGATCTTTGCAGGAGGCAACATCCTTGCCCTGGTATAGATGGCTTTGTTGTTGTCAAACAGGTTGAATTCAGGTACATCCTGCGTAAGGGCCAGGTTGGCCTCAAAGAAAGAATGAATATTTCCGATATCGGTCCAATAGCCCTCGTACTGAAAGCTGACCACATTGTGCTTGCTGATGGAATAAGGAATGATCTCTTTGCCAAAATCGGTCGCATCCTTGATTTCTTCCTGAAGCAGATCGAACAAAACCTGTCGACCAAAGATATAGATGCCCATGCTAGCCAAGTAATTCCTGCCCTGTGTTTGCATGGCTTCGCCAGTATCGCTTACCCAATCAGACAGCAGTTCAGCCTTGGGTTTTTCAATAAAGGCTTCAATGATACCACCCTCTCCTTTTTTGAGGATGCCGAACTCAGTGGCTTCTTTGGCATTGACAGGAATAGTTGCTATTGAAATATCTGCCTTGCTGTTGACATGGTTGTTGATCATTTCCTGGAAATCCATCTGGTACAACTGGTCACCAGAAAGAATAAGGACATGGCTGAAATCCTGTTGGTTGATATGCCTCAGTGATTGCCTTACGGCATCTGCCGTACCTTGAAACCAGGTAGGGTTATCAGGGGTTTGTTCAGCAGCGATGATGTCGACAAATGCTGAGCTGAACGCACTGAAATGGTATGTATTTTTGATATGTTTGTTCAACGAGGCAGAGTTGAACTGAGTCAACACATACATCCTTCCAATATTTGAATTCAGACAATTGGAAATGGGAATATCCACGAGCCTGTATTTGCCTGCAATCGGAACTGCAGGTTTGCTTCTGGTTGATGTCAAGGGAGACAATCTTGATCCTGCCCCTCCGCCGAGTATAACTGCTATTACGTTCTTGTCCATGTTCTGATTGAATATAGTCTAATTTACTGAAAACTTTGGTAAAGGGAAACATATTCGGCTGCACTGCGATGCCAACTGAAGTCTAAGTCCATGATCTTTTCTCTGATACTGCGAAAAATTTCTTTTTGGTTGTAAAGAGAAACAGCACGGTAAATGCCATGGGTGATGTCTCCCACTGTAGCATCATTGTAGGTAATGCCATATCCGCCGGGGTCGCCAACATCAATGACAGTGTCTTTGAGGCCACCTGTACTTCTCACTACTGGAATTGTGCCGTATCTCATGGCATATAGCTGGTTCAGGCCACAGGGTTCAACCCTGGATGGCATGACAAGAAAATCAGCGCCAGCATACATTTGGTGGCTCAGTGTTTCATCATAACCAATGAAAACATTGTAATCAGCCTGGGCAATAGATTGTAGCATTGTCAACTGGGATTCTGTTGCTGCATTTCCATTGCCCAACACCAGAAAATTCATCTTTCTTCCAATGAATTTGAAACTGTCTGCAATGGCCTGTGGCAGCAGGTCTGCACCTTTTTCTCCAACCAACCTGCCGATAAAAATAAAAAGTGGCTTTTGGGGATCCAATCCGAATCTTTCACAGAGGATACCCTTGTTCTTTTCCTTACCGGCCTCAGCGTCTTGGACTGAGAAATGTTCAGTCAGGTATTTGTCATTTTCTGGATTCCAAACGGTGTAATCAATGCCGTTCAAAATACCTGTGCATTTGCCTTTTTCATATTCGAACAGCGGTTCCAAACCATTGCTCATGTGCCTTAGTTCATGGAGATAGGAATTGCTTACCGTAGTAACTTTCCAGGAGCATTTGATGCCTGATGCCAAAGGATTGATGCTACCCTTCCACTCTAGTAACCCTCTTTTCCAGCTGTCCCATTGGGGAATATACAATGTCTTTTCCCAGCTGAAAGATCCTTGGTACTGTGCATTGTGAATGGTTAAAACTGTAGGGATATATTGGAGTCTTTTGAATGCATAACAATGTTGCATCATGAAAGGGACAAGAGCCGCATGGTGATCGTGCACATGAACCACTTGTGGCAGTGCATTCCATGTATTCATCCAATGAACTGCTGCAATCTGAAAAGCAGAGAAGCGCTCCGTATCGTCTTCGTAACCATAGACCTTTTCCCTGTCTAGCAAACCATTGATGTCGATCAGAAACAATTCAAAACCCTGTACATTGGTCTTTTCTTTGATTACTGTATAATCAAACCACCAATGGCCAAGATTGGTGGATGCCTTGTGCACCACTTCCCAGTCATGAGCATATAAATAGGGTGTCCTGTACATGGGCATGAGTACTTTGGAATGATGTCCCAATTCGTTTTGAAATCGAGGAAGGGAACCCACTACATCACCCAGGCCACCAGCCTTCGCTACAGGATAACATTCAGCACTTATATGTATGATGTCCATCTTGGCTTGCATTGATTTTTTTAAATTTAGCACTAAAACAGTTCTGATTGTTGATAACTAAAAGTTTTGTAGGTAAATAAATATAATTATTTTGAGCCCTCATAAAACAACCTTCCATATGAACCAACAAACAAAGTGGTCTCAATTCGGTGTACTGATCATCGTATTCTTTTTCTGGGGATTTGTAGCTGCATCCAACAGTATTTTCATCCCATTTTGTAAAACTTTTTTTAACCTTGATCAGATCCAGTCACAGTTGATCGGTTCTGCATTTTATGGTGCTTATTTTTATGGATCGTTGATTTTGTATGTTTTCTCCACCATTACAGGAACCGACTTGTTGAACAAGATTGGTTATAAAAAAGGAATCATTTACGGTTTGCTGATTTCGGTTGTAGGTGCCCTGGCGCTTGCCTACATCAGTGGCTCTGGGAGTGCCTCCTTTGGGCTGGTACTTGTATCGTTCTTTATCATTGCTTTAGGTTTCTCATTACAACAAACTGCTGCACAGCCTTTTGCTATCGGATTGGGGTCTCCAGAAACAGGTGCTCACCGGCTGAACATGGGAGGTAGCGTAAACTCATTTGGCACTTTGCTCGGACCACTTGTAGTCAGTTATCTGCTTTTCGGAAGCCTCGACAGTGGGAAGTCTGCTTCTATTGAAAACATCCAAACACTTTATTTCTTCCTTGCAGGACTGTTCATTATTGCAGCCCTGATTTTTGCTTATGCAAAGCTGCCGAAGACTACTTCAGATGAGAAACTGGAAAAAAGCCCTAAGGCAATGAATGTATTGTTGATCATTGGTGCGATCTTCCTACCTGTACTTTTTGCAGACTGGGCCAAGAGTGTTACCGGACTAGAAAAAAGTGTTATCATCAGTGGTTCATTGATCATCATTTTAGCCATCCTTTTTTGGACCATGGTTACGGCAAAAAAGAATCCAACAGGATGGGGTGCCATGGCTTACCCACAGCTGGTATTGGGGATGATTGCCATTTTTATTTATGTTGGGGTTGAGGTAACCATTGACAACAACTTTGGCGCATTGCTCAAAAAGAATGCCTTTGGAGGCAAAGAAGATTCTCAAATTTCCCATCTCATTTCTCTGTATTGGGGATCAATGATGATTGGCAGGTGGACAGGTGCTGTCAGTGTTTTCAACTTCAGCAAAATGGTTAAGCGAATCCTTGTGATTGTTGTACCTTTTGCTGCATTTGGATTGATTCTACTTGTAAACATCATCAAAGGAAATGAAATCAGTGAATTTGCCATGTATCCTATTTGCATAGCCATTGCTGTCATTGCTTTCCTTTATGCAGAAGACAAACCAGTTAAATTGTTGCTCACCGTTTCTGTTCTTGCTTCAGTTGCCATGCTGATTTCCATTACAACCACAGGCATGCTGGCCAACTATGCCATCATCAGCACCGGTCTTTGTACGGCAGTAATGTGGCCTTGTATATTTGCCCTTGCCATCAATGGTATAGGAAAATACACCAGCCAGGGATCCGCATTCCTGATCATGATGATCCTTGGTGGAGCAATTATTCCTCCTACCCAAGGTTCTATCATTGATCTTGATCCTTCTGGTGACGCCAACGTATATACTTTCACACAACTCTCATATCTTGTTCCATTGGCCTGTTTTGCCTACCTGGCATGGCACGCTATTCAAACAAAATCTGTTCTGAAAAAACAGGGTCTGGATGTTGATGCACAAGTTGCTGCATCCCATTAATTTGAACTGATTTATTTGTATCTTGGCAGCCACTGAAAAGTGGCTGTTTTTTTTATTGATTTTTTCAAAAAGCTATAATGAGTGTACATCAACCTTTGGCCATTGGTATCGATATCGGAGGAACAGGAACAAAATTTGGGATTGTAGACAAAGATGGAAACGTGCTTTTCTCTGGAGAAATGTCTACCAAAAAACACAGGGAAATTGATGGTTATATCGATGAACTTCATGGTCACTTGGGTGAACTCATTGAAAAAGCAGGTGGAATTGGAAGAATTCGTGGCATTGGTGTTGGTGCACCCAATGGAAATTTCTATACCGGGAACATCGAATATGCTCCCAATTTACCCTGGAGCGGGATCATTCCCATCGCCAAGATGATGAGTGATAAATTCAAACTGCCTGTTACCTTGACAAACGATGCCAATGCAGCAGCCATTGGTGAAATGATGTATGGGGCAGCAAAAGGTATGCGCGATTTCATCATGATTACCCTGGGAACTGGCGTTGGGAGTGGCATTGTGGCCAATGGTCAGCTCATTTATGGTCATGACGGTTTTGCAGGAGAACTGGGCCATACGATCGTGATTCCTGATGGAAGAATTCACCAGGGTACAAAGAAACACGGCTCCTTGGAGAGTTATGCTTCTGCTACTGGTGTAAGACTGACTGCCCTTGAAATGCTCGAAAACAGTACTGAAGATAGTTTATTGAGAACAGCTGATAAGGAAACACTTGATTCAAAAGTGGTTTATGATGCCGCCATCAAAGGAGATAAGCTGGCCCTCGATATATTTGAGTTTACAGGAAAGATCCTTGGATTGGCTTTGGCCAATGCTGTAATGTTCAGCAGCCCGGAAGCCATCATTCTGTTTGGCGGTCTGACAAAATCAGGTGATTTGATTTTGAACCCTACCAGAAGACATATGGAAGAAAACCTGATACAGGTTTTCCAAAACAAGGTCAAAATATTGATCAGTCATCTTAAAGAGTCTGATGCTGCAATACTTGGATCCAGTGCATTGGTCTGGGATAAGCAGTAATTATTTCAAGTTACTTCAATGGGAGCTTTGCTGTCAGTTTGACTGAAGCATGGCTTTTTCTTTGGCCCAAGCGGTTTTACCGTAGCCGGGAATCACATGTTTTTCACTGTGGTATGATGACCTTACCAATGGGCCACTCTCAACATAATCGATACCCAAGCCATATCCAATTTCCTTGTATTCATTGAATTCATTCGGATGAACAAAGCGCTGAACGGGCAGGTGTTTTCTGGTTGGTTGAAGATATTGGCCGATGGTTACTACATCAATTCCATTGGCGGCCAGGTCTTTCAGGGTCTGAATAACTTCCTCTTTTTGCTCTCCCAATCCAAGCATGATGCCTGATTTGGTTCTCATACCACCTTGCTTCAATTTTCTCAGCACTTCCATGCTTCTCCAATATTTTGCCTGGATCCTAACTTTTCGGGTAAGTTGCTCTACCGTTTCGATATTATGAGACACCACTTCAGGGGCGGCTTCAATGATTCTTTGGATCT
>JAIPBY010000075.1 GCA_021738605.1 Chitinophagaceae bacterium
CTTGCATCTGAAGTAGCCACAAGTTTATTGTCTTTTACTGAAACTGAAAGTTTCTTGATGTACTGGTTTTCTGCCATTTTAAAATTAGCAGCATAAGACTGCAGGTTGAGGCTTGAATCCTGTGCGAATCCAAAGGAAGAAAACAATAAGCTAACAATGAATGAAATGGACAAACGGGCCTTACTCATAAATAATATTTTTGATGTGTGAACTTATGCTTTATTTTATAATTCTTAAAAAATATCAAGGCTTCTTAACAATAACATATTCAACAAGTGAAGAAACGGACCAATTATATTTCCTGGGATGAATATTTCATGGGTGTAGCCTTGCTGTCTGCTCAGCGGAGCAAGGATCCCAACACGCAGGTAGGTGCCTGCATAGTGAACGACAAGAACAAGATTGTAGGTGCCGGTTACAACGGGCTTCCAATAGGCTGCCATGATGATGAATTTTCCTGGAGCAAGGAAGGGGATTTCATGGATACCAAATATCCGTTCGTTTGCCATGCAGAGCTCAATGCCATCCTCAACAATATTGGCATGGACCTCAAGGGTTGTACCATTTACACGGCTTTGTTTCCTTGTAATGAATGCACCAAGGCCATCATCCAGTCGGGTATTTCCACTGTAGTGTATTTGTCTGACAAGTATGAGCAATCCGACGCTGCCAGGGCCTCTAAATTGATGTTGGACAAGGCAGGGATTGCTTACCGAAAAGTGGTGGCATCGGTTGACCGGATTGTGCTTTCCTTTGATGCAAAAGATGTTTAACACATGGCCTAATTGTCTGCCATTTTGATGGTGGGTCTTTTGTCTTGCGGATCGCGTTTTTCGTATACTATTCCTTTCATCTTCAGTGGTGGCTGATGTGATCTGGGTCTTTGGATTTCATATTGATATACGGCTTTTCCCAATTCCCTAAAAAAGGGGAAGCCCATGCTTTCTTCATCATATTTTGAATCATTGATGATCCCATCGCTGTTTACGTAAACGGTGGCGGATAGCATATAGTCAATATTGTTTTTGGTATCCATCACGTAAGAGACATCCGTCAAAAATCCATAGGCCCATCCCACCTTGTTGAAAACCCGGATATGTGGGGGTATTGTATGGGTTGAATCCTGGAAAAAGAACTTTACATAGCTGTTGTAAAATATGGTTGAATCGTAGTTGGGGTAGGGGGTTTCAGCCGGATACTGAGACATGTACTGGAGCATAAAAAGCCTGTCAGCCTGGGTAATATTAAACCGTTGTTGTTTGGGCACTGACATAGGGTAGATCATCGCCTGAAGCATTTGCCGCATGTCATCCAATGAAATATTGTTGTGTCTGGTGAAATCAAAAGGCCCTTCCACGAGTTCATCGTTTCTGTTGATGTGTTTGTCACCAATCATGATGGCAGATGGAAATTGAAAACTGTCCCTGTTGTAGGCCGGCTGTTGGTGATAGACCAGTTTTCCTTGTGCATCAAAAAACCGTATGCCATTGGTATGCCTGTTTTGGTCTTCGGTATATCCCATGAACTGCCTGGTAATCCTTGAAGAGGTATAGCCTTTCTCCATCAGTTTCCGGTTGGTGGTTTCTTGCCCTACAAACTGGTACATCCTGTTGTAAGGATCATTTTCGCTGATCAGCATTGCCCTTCTGATAAATTGGGCAATGGAGGGCTTGAAATTTTTGGCAGATGAGTCGGTTCTCATGGCCACCTGTTTTTCATGGCTGCTGTCAAAGGCCATGGTAGTGAATTTATCCAGACCAGGTATTTTCAATTCGTTCAACTTTTCCAGGGAAAGAAATGCCAACGGCATCTTGACCATGGAAGCGGGGTTGAAATAGAAGTTGCTGTCTGCATTGAACCGGTGGTGGGTGAAGCGGGGAGAACCTTTTGCGTCCCTGTCTATTTGTGTGTAAATGACCTGACAACGGTAGCGATTGGGATCCGAAATGATTTTTTTTGCCTGTTCATGTTGGATGTTGCCCAAAATTCGCCCAATGGTTGAATCGTTTTGTTGTGCATTCGCTGAAATTGACATCATCAGGATTGCACAAAAAATGCCTGTTAGTAGATTTTGTAAAGGTGTATTCATTTTTTCAATTTATGTTTACATTGAAATCAAATCGGTCTTCCATGACACGTATCATTATTTGCCTGCTTTTGTCATTCTCCTTCCTTTCCACCACTGTTGCACAAGATAAAGAACAAAAATCGAGTCCTGATTCTGGACTTGTTGTTTTGTCTACCAACTCCGGTGAGGAATTTGTTGGAACCATTGTTTCAGAAGATGCCAGAGAGGTGTCGATCCGTTTGCAAAATGGAAAGATGCTCATCATCCCCTCTTACACCGTCAAATCAATCAAAAAGCTTTCTGCCTCCACCCTTATCAAAGGTAAGCCTGTGTTTGCCAACCCACATCCTTCCCGATATTTTTATACCCCCTCTGCCATCCCCATGGACAAGGGTGAAATCTATATCCAAACCCTCTATGCCGTGGCCTACCAGGTGCAGTTTGGGGTCACCGAGAACTTTTCCATAGGTGCCACCACCACCATTGTGGGAACACCCTTGGCACTCACTGCCAAGTATTCCATCAAGCTAGACGAGAAAAACACCCTGGCCTTTGGCGGCCTGGCTGGTATTGTTGGCTGGGGCACAAGAACCAACCTTGGGATAGGATTTGGTGCCTTTACCCATGGCACAAAAGAGTCCAACCTTACCATTGCAGGAGGATATGCTTGGATCAATCAAAAAAATAATGAAGGGGGAAATTCACCGGTGATGAGCCTTTCAGGCAATCAGCGGCTTTCGAGAAACCTGAGCCTCATGGGCGAACTCTGGTACCTGCCTGAGGCTGGCGTGTTTTTTGGCGGACCTTGTTTGCGGATATTCAATAACAACAGAAGAAAATCATCCTTCGATCTGGGGATATGGAGCATCGGCATAGATAATTCAGAAGGGGCCCCTTTTATTCCGGTCGTGGGCTACACGTACAAATTCGAAAAATAAAACACCGCAAATATGGAATCATCCCGCATTGCCATTTCAATTGGCGTCACCTTGGATCGATTCATCCGCAGCAACGAGAAACAATATCCTCAGTCTGTTGGTGAGTTTTCACAATTGCTAAGGGACATTGCCCTGGCATCGAAAGTGGTGAATCGTGAGATCAACAAGGCAGGCCTGATTGATATCATGGGCGCTGTGGGCAATCAAAATGCCGCAGGGGACGAACAACAAAAACTAGATGTATTGGCTGATATTCGTTTCACAAGGGCTCTTTCAAAAGGTGGTGCAGCCTGTGCCATTATTTCAGAGGAAGAAGAAGGTATTGTCCAACTCAACCCAGATGCGAAATACATCGTAGCCATTGACCCTTTAGATGGTTCCAGCAACATTGATGTCAATGTATCCATTGGCACAATTTTTTCGGTATATAGAAGGAAATCAGCTATTGGAACTGCCATTACACAGGAAGATTGTTTGCAGCGAGGTTCAGCACAGGTTGCCGCTGGTTATGTTTTATACGGATCTTCTACCATGTTGGTCTATACTACCGGACAGGGCGTAAACGGTTTTACGTATGAGGCAACATTGGGAGAGTATGTTTTGTCTCATCCTGATATGCACATCAAGCCAATTGCCAACACCTATTCCATCAACGAAGGCATTTCAAAATCATTTGTCCAGCCAGGCATTCATGCCTACCTGAACCATTGCAAGGATCATCATTACGCTGCCCGTTATATTGGCTCATTGGTGGCAGACATTCACCGCAATTTGTTGAAAGGGGGAATCTACCTCTATCCCGCCACCATCCATCATCCCCAGGGAAAGCTCAGGTTGATGTTTGAGGCCAACAGCCTTGCTTTTGTTGTTGAGCAGGCAGGCGGGAGGGCTACAGATGGTGAAAAAAGAATACTTGATATAGAACCTGCCCATATACACCAAAAATCTCCGTTGTTCATCGGCTCTCTACAGATGGTGGAATTGTTGGAGGATTTTTTAGGCAAAAGGCAATAATCTTTTGATAAATCTCAACAATTGCTGAAGAGGAACAGACGCTTATCCCCTGAATATCAAAATAAAAAGATATTTTCACCGTAGCATATCGTTGACCGGATTTTCGTGATTCTCCCAAAATTGCCTACAATCCCTAATCTCCATCACCATGAAGTCAAGCAGGATTGAAGTAATGCAGTTTTTGGCGCAGCAAATCGACAAGGAAATCGATGAATACCTGAAGGATATTGATACCAACTGGCAACCCTCCGATTTTTTGCCTGAGAGCAACCATCCTGATTTTGTAAAAGAAATCAAGGAAATACAGGAGCAGTGCAAGGAATTGCCTTATGATTATATGGCTGTTTTGGTGGGTGATATCATTACCGAAGAGGCCCTGCCAACCTATGAAAGTTGGTTGATTGATATTGAAGGCATCAGCAAAGCAGAACCCCAGGGCTGGAGCAAATGGATCCGAAGATGGACCGCTGAAGAGAACCGCCATGGCGATCTCCTGAACAAATACATTTACCTCTCCGGGAGGGTTAACATGCAGCAAATGGAAATCACCACGCAGCACCTGATTGCTGATGGAATGGAGATTGGTACTGCGCGGGATCCCTACCGCAATTTTGTGTATACCTCTTTTCAGGAACTGGCCACCAATATCTCTCACAGGAGAACAGCAACCATTGCCAAAAGCCACGACAACCTGCAACTGTCTAAAATCTGCGGAGTGATTGCTGCAGATGAACTGCGCCATGCCAAGGCTTATAAAAGTTTTGTTGCCAAAATATTTGAATTGGATCCCAGCGAAATGATGTTGGCTTTCGAAGACATGATGAGAAAGAAAATTGTCATGCCCGCCCATTTCATGCGCCAGCAAGGGGAGAAAATCGGACAGACCTGGACCCACTTCAGTGACGCTGCCCAACGCCTGGGTGTCTACACCAGCATGGACTATGCGAATATCCTGGATTCCCTGATCAAGGAGTGGAATATCGGCAACATCTGTAATCTCACCGATGTTGCAGAAAAGGGAAGAGATTACCTGATGACCTTGCCAGACAGGTTCAAAAAAATTTCAGAGCGTGTTTCCATCAAATCTCCGTTGGATTACAAGTTCAACTGGATTTATGCATAAAGCCCATATCATGATCAAATAATCCAAGTTGATTTTCAAGATTGGCTTAAGTTTGCCGACATGCACGTATTTACCTACAGAAGAAAGATCATCATAACCTGCCATAAATGGCTGGCCCCATCCCTTGAAAAAGAAGTTATTGCGCTTGGGTTTACTCCCGAGCGTGTTTTTCAAACAGGTGTTGAGCTCATGGGCACCATGCAGGATTGTATTCGTTTGAACCTTCACCTGCGTTGTGCCAGTCAGGTCATGTATTCGCTCAAATCCTTCCTCTGCGAAGATCCTGACGAACTCCACCAAAACCTGGTGACCCTGCACTGGGAAAAGCTCATCCCTCCCAATGGCTATTTCTCCGTCACCAGCAATGTTTTTCATCCCAGCATCTCTACCAATCTTTTTGCCAACCTGAGGGTGAAGGATGCCATTGTTGACCGGATGCGCGATACCATCAGGCGTCGCCCCACTACCGGATCCGATTTGTTAGGCGCGGTCATTTATCTCTACTGGAAAAACGATCAGGCAGAAATATTCATCGATACCTCAGGCGAAACCCTTGCCAAGCATGGCTATAGAAAGTTACCCGGACAGGCACCCATGCTGGAGGCCCTCGCCGCTGGCACCATTCTTTCCACCAAATGGGATCATGCCACGCCTTTCATCAATCCGATGTGTGGTTCAGGAACATTGGCCATTGAAGCTGCGCTGATGGCCACCAAAAGAGCTCCAGGACTGCTGCGCAACAATTATGCTTTCATGCATATTTTGGGCTATGAGACGGAAATGTATACCAGTGAAAGGGTCAAGCTGGATGAGCAGGTTGTTGAGCTGCCTGGCATGAACATCATTGCTTCAGACATGAGTGAGCGGGCCATCGATATTGCCAGGATCAATGCAGCAGCGGCAGGGGTAGACCACCTGATTGATTTTGAGGTCTGTGATTTTGAAGACACCACCATTCCTGAAGGAGAGGGTGTTGTGATGTTCAATCCGGAATATGGAGAAAGATTGGGTGATGAAGTTGAGCTGAACGCCACCTATGCCAGGATCGGTGATTTTCTGAAGCAAAGGTGCAAGGGAAAAACGGGCTATGTTTTTACCGGTAACCTTGATCTTGCAAAGGCCATTCGCCTGAAAACAAGCAGGCGCATTGAATTCTTCAATGCCACCATTGATTGTCGATTGCTGGAATTTGAATTGTATGCAGGCACAAAAAGAACCGACAAATGAAAAAGGCCTTTATCATCGCATTGGGTGAAGAGGTGAACCATGTAGCAACCATCAATGGGGCAATGGTGCTCTACTCTGGTGTGGGAAAGATCAATGCAGCAATTGGTGCATATACCCTGATCCAACAGGGCGCTACCGAAATCATCAACATTGGTTCATGTGGTTCAAAACAACACAGGCTTGGTGAGATCATCAAAGTGGGGAAAGTATACCAGGACATTGATGGAACACCCATCAGCCCCTATGGACATACGCCTTTTGAAGCCGAAAGCCATTGCATCACCCTGGATGAATTGTCTCCTTATTCTTGTTTCACGACAGACTATTTTTTTGACCATGCCCAACACAGCAAGTATGCTCCGGCCTATCTGGAGATGATCAAAGCCTGCTCTGTGTTTGATATGGAGCTCTACGCCATTGCCAAAACCTGTAAACTTAATGGAGTGGGCCTTGCCTCTTACAAATGGGTTTCAGATGATGGTGATTTCAGCAAGTGGAAGGAAAACTGTGAAATCTCATCCCAAAAGGTCATCGAAATGCTATCTTGAGGTTGAATCAATCCAATTGCATTGTATGAAAAGGATGATATGTATTCTGCTTCTTTTGGCCAATATTTCGGCCTTTTCGCAGCCCAAACTCCAATACCATGCTGCTTCAACGCAGAAAATCCTGGGCAGGCCTTTCCCTCAGCAAACCACCTATAAGCGCTTCCCTGACAGCCTTGAAATGCACCTGCGCAAACCCGTCTGGAGCCTCAGCAAGAACAGTGCCGGCATCGCCGTATACTTTGAGACCAATTCAACCCAGGTGGCTGCCAAATGGAAGACCGGGGGTGAAGTGAGTTTTCAGCATGTTGCCGGTACGCTCGTGAAGGGTGTTGATTTGTATGGGTTGGATGGCAACAAATGGTATTATGCCGGCATTGGCCGTCCATCCAATGGAACGCGACATGAATCATCCATCATCAAAGGCCTTGATGGCGCCATGCGCCAGTATGTTTTGTACCTGCCTTGTTATGATAATACCGATTCAGTGGAGATTGGCATTGATGAGCATGCCATCCTGCAAATGCCCATTGCGCCGGTATTGTCATCAGTCCGTCCGATTGTTTTTTATGGCACCAGCATCCTGCAGGGTGCTTCTGCCATGCGCCCCGGGATGGCTTATCCTGCGATACTTGAGCGAAGGCTGCAGACCGAAACCATCAACCTTGGCTTCAGTGGCAATGGGCAGTTGGACTCCATGCTGGCGGTGATCATGTCTAGCATTGATGCAGCATGTTATGTGATTGATTGTGGTCCAAATCTGACGCCTGAAATGGCTGCTGCGCGCACCCTTCCTTTTCTGAAGCAACTCAAAAAATTAAAACCAGGCGTTCCGATTTTGTTGGTATCCAATATTGACTATCCGCATGCAAGGTTCAATGCCCTAGTGGCAAAAAAGATACATGAAGTCAATGCACATTTTTTGGATGCCTTCAATGCCATGAAGAAAGAAGGATACAAGGGCATCTATTTTCTTCCTTCAACCGGATTGATTGGAGATGATGGAGAAGCTACGGTTGACGGGGTTCACATGACTGATCTTGGTTTTTATCGCATAGCCAATGCCATTGAAAAGGAGTTGAAGCAGATCTTGAAATGACCCTTCATCCGCGCAATGATAAAATTTTATTTGTTTTATCGCGAGACGGTCATATCTTTTCCCAACTGCCATTTGTTGTTGTAATAGCCTGCTGCTTTGACCGCAGTTTCGCCTTTCTCCAACATGTCCAATGAGAAAATCATGAAGTCTGGGAATCCGCTTCCACCTGCAAAATACTGGTTGGCCTCCGCAGCACGCATGCCTTTCAATCCTGTACCACCGATCAGGGCAATCGAGCTGAAACCATTGTCTTTGTTGGGCCAGAGGTGATAGCTGCCAAGATCAGCACCCTTCAGGGTATCTGCGCCAACAACAGCAAAACCGCTGTTGATTTTGATGGGGCAATCTTTCAACAAGGATCCGGCAATCATATTGGTAGACATGTTGCCAAAAAGGATGATGCCCCTTCCTGCATATTTCACCGAATCAAATTCATTGTCTGCAATGATATCAATGGCACCATTTCCGCGATAGTACCATGTTTCGGCATCGTATTTTGCCTTGTTCAGCATCCATGCATTTTCTTCTGCATCTCCTTTTGTTCCATACACAAAAACCATCTTGTGCTGGAAGGCTTCCTTGAATCCGCCATTCCTCATTTCCCCTTTTTCATTTGAGGGAGCCAATTCATTTTTTGTCCATTTCTCTTCAAATTTCAACAAGACCAATGGTGCATTCTTGGCTGCAATGGTTGTGATGGATTGGCCGTCCAACTCAATGTTGACGGTGTCTCCAGCCTTGAAGTCTTTCAGATCAAACTGCAGTCTTTTCAGATTGGCAGTAGTTCCCTTGATGGATTTCAATTTCATGTCTCGCTTCAACATCACTTTGCTGAACTGGTACTGTTGGTTTTGCTGCAACAACTTGATCCAATGGTGCGTGGAGGAAATACCAACGGAGGCCGTGGTAAAATCAATTTCATTGACGGCATCACTTGTTGGAATGGTATGTTGTTTGAAGTATTCAAATATCGGAGGCCAGTCCACACTTTCGTTGCCAAACCAATGAGAGCCGCCGGGATATTCTTTGTAACTAAAATCAGGATGGAATTCAGCCAATACCTTTCTCATTTGTCTTGCATATTCCACCGATACGGTCGGGTCGGCATCTCCATGGAAAATGTATACACCACCTGCCTTGTAGTTCTTGGCAAGGTTGATGACGTTGCCTGTATTGCTGGCCCTGATCAATAGTTTTTTGGTATCGGTTGTGGCTTCTGTAGGAACCTTTCCATCATGTGATCCATATTCTGCAAGGGTTGGATAGCCTGCGCAAGGTGCAATGGCCGCCCAATTTCCTGCATAGGTGGCGCCCAAGTACCATGTGCCATGTCCACCCATGGAATGCCCTGTAAGATAGACCCGTTGCGGATCCGGGCTGAACCTGCTCTTGGCAATGTCCAGCACTTCCAACGCATCCATCCTGCCCCAGTCTTCCCAGTTGAAACCCCTTGGCCTTCTGTTGGTGGGTGCCACAACAGGTCCTTCTGCTTTTGGTGCATAGGCCCTCGCCTGTGAAATGGCTTCCACTTCAGCACCATGAACAGAGAGGAACAAGGATGGGTTTTTTGTTTGTACGGTTTGTGGCGCAACGGCATAATACTGTACGGAACCATCAATCTTGCTGACAAAAGTATAGCTGGCATGTTCTCCTTGGTTGACAGCCGTGACGGGGATAGTCGTTGAATCAATCAATTTGTTGCCATCGTAAAGGCTCAGCTGCATGCCATAGGTTCCTTTGTTGATGGCATCTGGCACAGGAATGGTGATGGCCACTTTTCTGCTCAGCATCCCATGAACCGATGGAACAATGGATGTAGCAGTTTTCCCTTCAAGGGTTGTTTTGATGCTGAGGTTTTTTGCATTGCTGGTTGATGTATTCAATACCACGATACCGCCGACCAGTTCACCTTTTGATTCACCTTTTACAAGGAAGGGAAGGGTGGGGTCTGTTTTCAGTATCGATAATTGTTTGCTCGGAAACTCAAGCCTGGCGTTGATCATCGCGTACCTTCCCATGCCTGCAGACCTGATGTAAATTTCATTTACCCCTTTTTTCAACTGCACCGGAATGTTCATCCAGCCATACCTGTACATGTCTCCTGCGTGGGGTGCGCCGTTCACATAGACCATCGAATGTCCTGTAGCAACAAGTACAGCAGTTTGATTTTTGGGGGATGTATAGGTGAGGTAAAGGTATCCGCTGCCAAGGGCGGCGCTCCTGAAATTTCCTGCACTATCGGGTTTGATGGCTGACCATTCAGCCTTCTTGCTTCCTCCAGCAAAAGAAAGGGATTCGCCAGCTGCTGGTTTTATACCCGCATTGTAGAGTTGGAAGGCAAGGCCATCACTGTACAAGGCCTCTCTGCCATACTGATGCACACTGCCAATGGCCAATCCATCGGTGAAAAAATACTTTGTTTGTCCGTTCAGCGCAACCGTGAAAAGACAAAACATTACCATCAAACTGTTCGATATGGGCTTTTGCATAACATAAATATATTGGTTTTTCCTTTCTTATCTATCTTCGGGCTTCTATGAAATCTGTTCAAAAGGAAGAGGGAATTCAAATCAACAAGTATATCAGCAATTCAGGTTTCTGTTCCCGGCGGGAAGCGGAAAAACTGATCGAACAGGCCCGTGTCACCATCAACGATGAAATGGTGCTTTTGACAGCCCGTGTTTTTCCGGGAGATGTAGTTGCTATTGATGGAGAGAAAATCAAGAACAAGCAGAAGCCGATTTATATTGCCCTCAACAAACCCGTGGGGGTTACATCCACCACGGATGAAACGGACAAGTCCAACATCATCCGTTTCATGAACCATCCCAAACGCATTTTCCCCGTGGGCCGTCTCGACAAGGACTCAGAAGGATTGATTTTACTTACGAATGATGGCGATATTGTCAACAAGATTTTGCGTGCTGGCAACAACAACGAAAAAG
>JAIPBY010000076.1 GCA_021738605.1 Chitinophagaceae bacterium
CGTGCATCTGCTACCACGATGAAGTAAAATGGACGCTTTTTGCTTCCGTGACGTTGGAGTCTGATTTTGACAGCCATAAAAAATGTAAATTTTTAGTGGGTGGTGAATAAAATTGTTTCGAATCGAGGTGCAAATATAGGCATTAGGCAAGAATTACCCAAAACAACTGTCAGGAAAAAACGTGAAAAACATCATAAAAACATTCTTCCACATGTAATGGTCATCGCCTGCCGCCCATCCTGGGCATGGCGGGCATGTTGTTCATCCCCTTCATCATTTGTTTCATCTGCTCAAACTGTTTGAAGAACTGGTTGACTTCATTCATGTCCCTGCCACAACCCTTGGCAATGCGTTGCTTGCGCTTGAGGTCGATGACGTCTGGATTGGATCTTTCGAATGGCGTCATGGAACTGATGATGGATTCTACTCCTTTGAAGGCATCATCACTGATGTCAATATCTTTCATTGCCTTGCCCATACCAGGGATCATGCCCATCAGGTCTTTGAGGTTGCCCATTTTTTTGATTTGCTGGAGTTGATCCAAGAAATCCTGAAAATCGAATTGATTCTTCCTGATTTTTTTCTCCAGCTTCTTGGCCTGTTCATCATCAAACTGGGCCTGTGCTCTTTCCACCAAAGAAGCGATATCGCCCATCCCGAGTATACGCTGGGCCATACGGTCTGGATGGAAAACATCCAGGGTCTCCATCTTCTCACCACTGCTGATGAACTTGATGGGCTTCTGTACGGTGTATTTGATGGACAAGGCAGCACCACCCCTGGTATCACCATCCAGTTTGGTGAGTACAACACCTGTAAAATCAAGCCTTTCATTGAATGCCTTGGCGGTGTTCACGGCATCCTGTCCGGTCATTGAATCCACCACAAAAAGAATTTCCTGTGGTTGAAGTGCTGTCTTAAGACCTGCAACCTCATTCATCATCACCTCATCTACCGCCAAACGGCCTGCTGTATCAATGATGATTACATTTTTATTCGTGGTCTTCGCATGTTTTAATGCATTTTCAGCAATAGACCTAGGATCCTTGTTCTCAGGCTCGGCATACACATCAACCCCAATTTGTCCGCCCAAAACCTTGAGTTGATCGATGGCGGCAGGTCTGTAAACGTCTGCTGCTACCAGCAAAGGAGATTTGCCTTTTTGCGTCTTGAGGTAATTGGCCAGCTTTCCACTAAAAGTGGTTTTACCGGAACCTTGCAAACCTGCAATGAGGATAATGGCTGGATTCCCGGTGGCATTGAATCCGCTGGCCAGGCCACCCATCAATTCCGTCAGTTCATCCTGCACAATCTTGATCATGAGCTGACCAGGGCTTACTGCAGTCAATACCTTCTGCCCCATGGCCTTTTCCTTCACCTTATCAGTAAATTCTTTGGCAATCTTGAAGTTTACGTCTGCATCCAACAATGCTTTTCGGATATCCTTGACGGTATTGGCAACATTGAGGTCTGATATCCTTCCTTCTCCCTTGATTTGCTTGAAGGCTGAGGCTATCTTTTCACTTAAATTTTCAAACATGTTCTTCCGGCTTTAATGAAAAAATGAACACCATGGGATGTTCATTCTTGCAAAGTTAATGATTCTGTATTTAGTTTTCCTTCGCCTTCTCAGCCAGCTTGACTGGATCACCAGAAGTCGAACCAAAAATAAGCTTACAGGAAGGTTCTCAGGCGCATGGTATTGGCGGTATACCTCAAGGCCTCCAATGCCTTGTCCCTGATTTGCCTGACCCTTTCACGGGTGAGATTGCATTCTGCTCCTATGTCTTCCATGCCCATGGGAGTGTCCATTCCAATCCCATAGAGGCACCTGATTACTTTTTGTTGTTTTTCCGATAAGCTGCAGAGGGCCAACTCAATTTCATAATGCATCGATTCGTGCTGGATTTCATGATCTGCAGCATCTGCTTCCTTGTTTTCCATCACATCAATCATGGTACCATCGCCATCCTCTCCTACAGGAGAATCAATACTGACATGCCTGTTCGCCAGGTTGATGGTTGAGGATACCTCTTCAAGGTCCATTTCAAGGTATTCAGATATTTCTTCAGCCGTTGGCTCCCTTTCGATATCCTGCTCAAGGTGCTGGGCTGCTCTGGCAATCTTGTTCCGAACCCCAATCCTGTTCAAAGGAACCCTGACAATGCGCGACTGATCTGCCAATGCCTGTAAGATACTTTGTCTGATCCACCATACGGCGTAAGAAATAAACCTGAAACCCTTGGTTTCGTCAAATCTTTTGGCTGCACGGATCAAACCCAGGTTCCCCTCATTGATAAGGTCTGATAGTGATAATCCCTGGTGTTGGTATTGTTTAGCCACTGAAACGACGAACCGCAGGTTGGCTTTTGTAAGTTGTTCTAAGGCTGATTGGTCTCCTTTTCTGATTAAATCTGCCAACCTCACTTCTTCTTCTGCACTGATCATGGGAACTTTGCTGATGTCTTGAAGGTATTTTTCAAGACTTGGAGATTCGCGTAAGGTGATGGATTGACCTATACGCAGTTGGCGCATGCTCATGGGATGGATTTTAAATAAATTTTCTCAAGGACGGTTCTTAACCCTAACAAAACGTGATTATTGCGAAAATATTGTTAAATGAAGCCATCAAGTAAGCCCAAAATTGAAAATTTCACATAAAACATTGATATTCAACCCCGTAAAAACACCATTTTGAAATGGGGAAAATCACGGATAAAAAAATGGAAAGAAACATCAAATTATATTTTTTCAATTCCGATATTTTTCTATTATTGCAAGGTGCAGGAAGTCGAATCGTGATTAGAGACCAATACAAAACAACATGAGCAAACAGTTATTTTCTATAGAGTACCCCGTAAGATGTTCACCCAGCATCTTGTATGACTTCCTTTCTACCCCTGCTGGATTGCAGGAGTGGTTTGCCGACAAAGTAGACGAAAGGGATACTGTGTTCAGCTTTTCCTGGAACGGTTCTGTTGAAAAAGCGGAAGTGCTTGAGGCAGAGGAGAATAAATTCATCCGCTTTCATTGGCTGCATGCCCCTCAAAACGAATATTTTGAATTTTCAATCGAAAAAACAGAAGTAAGCAGCCAGACCATCCTGGTCATCAAGGATTTCGCAGAAAAAAAAGAAATCGCCGACCAGTCAAGGCTTTGGGGCGTACAGGTACATGATCTGTTCCACAGGCTTGGAAATTAACAATGTTCAAGAAGCTTGATAAACTCGTTTTAAAAGCATTCATCGGTCCATTCATCGCGACCTTCTTCATCACACTTTTCGTGTTGGTGATGCAGTTTTTTTGGAAGTACATTGATGACCTGGTAGGAAAAGGCCTGGACCTTACCAGCATATTTGAATTGACCTCTTATGTTACTGTCACAGCCATACCATTGGCACTCCCCCTTGCCATCCTGATTTCCTCTATCATGACCTTCGGCAACCTGGGCGAAAGCTTTGAACTCGTTGCGATCAAATCAGCTGGAATCCCCCTGCTCCGGTTCATGCGCCCCCTGTTGGTCGTCTCCGTTGTCATCAGTGTGATGGCATTCCTGATTTCCAATTATGTAATGCCTGTTGCCAACCTGAAGTTCACCACCATGCTTTACGATATCCGTGTGGCGAAACCAGCATTTGACATCAAAGAGGGCATTTTTTATGACAAGATCCCTGGCTTTGCCATCAAAGTAGGTAAAAAGGAAGATGATGGCAACAGGATCAGCAAGATTGTTATTTATGAGAACCAATATTCCCTTCAGGACAATATCATCATTGCAGAGAAAGGAAAAATGAGTGTGAGCGATGACAAGAAATTTCTTGAATTCGATCTTGAAAATGGATGGCGTTACCAGGAAAAAGGTCCTTACAATACAAAGGAGACAGACTACTACCGCCTGGGGTTCAAGAAGTACAAAAAAGTATTTGACCTGAGCAGTTTTGACGTGCTCAAAACCCCTGACAGCATGTTCAAGAGCAGTTATGAAATGCTCAACGTCAGACAACTTCAAAAATCGACCGATTCCATTGGCAAGGAGCTCAAGCGGATTGAATCTGTTCGCATGAACAAAGAGATCACCAGCTATTACCTGTTCGGAAAACATTTTGAAAAAGGGTGGAAAACAGGAAAGCCAGGCCGTCCTCAAAAGGCCAAAACCTATGGGTATAACCTTCCTGACTCTACCATCAATGTTGCCTTCACCAAAGCGGCTGATAAAATTAATTTGGTCAAGAGCTCTCTAGAGTTGATTGCTGCTGACCATGAGCAAAGGGAGCGCGACTGGCGTTTTTACAGATTGCAATGGCACAAAAAATATTCACTGTCCTTTGCCTGCATCGTGCTGTTCCTTATTGGTGCGCCATTGGGCTCCATCATCAGAAAAGGCGGGCTGGGAATGCCATTGGTTGTGGCTGTCGTATTCTTCCTGGTATTCCATCTCCTGAACATGTTCGGAGAAAAATTTGTCAAACAGGAGATCATGGGGCCTTTCCTGGGCATCTGGCTCTCCAGCATCGTTCTCCTGCCCATAGGATTATTTTTGGTGTACAAGGCCATGAACGACTCCCAATTGTTCAACAATGAATATTATTTCCGTTTTTTCAGAAAAATACAAGGCCTCTTCAAACGTAAGATTGCATCAGGATCCTGAACTTTACCATAAATAAAATACCATGCACACCAACAGCTCTCGCAGAAAATTCATCAGCACTACAGTCAAGGGAACCATGGCAGCAGGAGCATTGGGCATGGTTCCAGCTTCCTTATTGGCTAACGAGTCGATAGAACCCACTCCATTTGCACAAACACCACTCCCCTATGCCTACAACGCACTGGAGCCTTATGTGGATGCCATGACCATGGAGATTCACCATACCAAACACGCTGCCGCATATACCAAGAACCTGAACGATGCTGCCACTGCAGAGTTCAAAGGCGAAAACACCAGCCTGGAACTTGCACTCAGCAATATTTCAAAATACTCTGCCAAGTTGCGCAACAATGGGGGCGGACATTACAACCATGAACTTTTTTGGAAGAGCATGCAGGCACCTGGAACTGCCCTTCATGAAGGTCCGCTGAAGCAGGCACTGATGTCCAATTTCAACAGCTTTGAGAACTTCAAAACTAAAATGAGTGAAGCGGCCATGACAAGGTTTGGCAGTGGATGGGCCTGGCTTTACCTGGATGGTGAAAAGAAATTACAGATTGGTTCAACACCCAACCAAGACAATCCACTGATGGATGTTTCGCCAGTGAAAGGCCTGCCATTGCTGGGTCTTGACGTATGGGAGCATGCCTATTACCTCAAGTACCAGAACAGGCGTGCTGAGTATGTTAGCAACTGGTTCAACCTGGTGAACTGGAAATTTGTAGAAGGAAGATTGTTGGGAAAATAACCATTTCATGGGTGCCCTAAAAAGGATTCAGCCTTTGCAAAAACCACTCGTTGAAGAGTTGAATTCACAAAGGCTGAATATATGGCATGCAATCGTGTATCAAATATAGGGAGGCTTTTGGAATTACAAAATTTTTCTGTTAATTATTTAAGAAATTTAATGTGTACAAAAAACACAATAACAAATGAAACAATACATTGACCAAAACAAAGACAGGTTTCTGAATGAACTCTTGGACCTTTTGAGGATTCCTTCCATCAGTGCCAACAGCGAACACAAGGGGGACATGATACGATGTGCTGAAGCAGTTAAACAATCCCTGTTGGATGCAGGAGCAGACCTCGCTGAAATCCATGAAACAGCAGGCCACCCGATTGTGTATGGAGAAAAGATGGTTGATCCTTCCTTGCCGACTGTGCTTGTTTATGGCCACTATGATGTTCAACCTGCCGACCCTTTGGAACTCTGGCACAGCGGTCCTTTTGAACCGGTCATCAAGGATGGTAAAATTTTTGCCCGTGGTGCCTGTGATGACAAAGGGCAGTTTTACATGCATGTCAAGGCGCTTGAAGTGATGGTTAGAAACAATGCATTAAAAACCAATATCAAATTTTGTATTGAAGGGGAAGAAGAAATTGGTTCTCCCAACCTGGGGAAATTTGTTGCCAGTCATCATGACTTGCTGAAAGCAGATGTGGTGCTGATCAGTGACACTGCCATGATCAGCATGGAAACCCCCTCCATTGATACAGGTGTGCGCGGATTAAGCTATATCGAAGTAGAAGTGACAGGACCCAACCGCGACCTGCACAGTGGTGTCTATGGCGGTGCAGTAGCCAATCCCGCAACAATCCTTGCCAGGATGATTGCTTCGTGCCATGATGAAAACAACCATATCACCATTCCAGGATTTTATGACGATGTGATTGAATCGAGTATTGCAGAACGTGTTCTGATGGCAAAGGCTCCGTTTGACGAGGCTGAATACAAGCAAGACCTGGGCATTGATGCCGTTTATGGTGAGAAAGGATACAGCACCAATGAAAGAACGGGAATTCGCCCAACAATAGAGGTGAACGGCATCTGGGGAGGTTATACAGGTGAAGGCGCAAAAACCGTTTTACCTTCCAAGGCAACCGCTAAGATTTCTGCCCGCTTGGTTCCCAACCAGTCATCAGAAAAAATCACGGCCATCCTTCTGGATTATTTCAGGAAAATTGCACCAGCAGGAGTCACGGTGAATGCCACAGAACACCATGGCGGAGAGCCTTATCTTACACCCATTGATTCTAAGGGATATCAGGCTGCATCAAAAGCCATTGAACATACTTTTGGAAAGGCTCCTGTCCCTGTGCGTGGCGGTGGTAGCATTCCCATCTGTTCCTTGTTTGAAAAGGAGCTTGGGGTAAAAATCGTGTTCATGGGCTTTGGCCTAGACAGCGACAACCTGCATTCACCTAATGAGAAATATGACCTGTTTAATTTCTACAAAGGGATTGAAACAATACCATATTTCCATCAGTATTTTGCCGGAAAATGAGTTGCGAAAAGCTTTTATTTTTACCATTCATATTCATGTCATGTTTTATAATGGCACAAACATCAACTGAAACAATCGGCCAACCTGTTCGTGTCGGAAAATTAGAGGTTGCACAATTTAATTTCCCCAAAAAAATGAATTGGGAGGATGCAAAAAAAGCGTGTGCTGATTTGGGAAAAGGTTGGAGTTTACCAACAAGGGAGGAACTGGGCATCTTGTATGAGCATAGAAAAGAAATTGGTGGTTTTTCAACAAGCTACTATTGGAGTTCTACCGAAACAAATGATACAGATGCTTGGAGGCATAACTTCAGCTTTGGCATGAGTGGGTTCATCGCGGGGAAACAAAATGAATATTTTGTTCGGGCTGTTAGACCCAAATAATGGTTTTAGGACTGAACAGTTCGTGAAGTATACAATCCAACAATCAGGTCAGAAAGGCCTCCCACCCGGAGGGCAATGCTGCTTCAAATAATTGGTGTACAAGGTCTGCAAATGTTTGGTTGTGCCTTCACCCTCGGAGATGCTATGGCTCCTGTTGGGATAAGACATGAACTGGAACTGCTTGTTGTACTTGATCAACTCATTCTGCAGCAATTCTGCATTCTGGTAATGCACGTTGTCATCGCCTGTTCCGTGGATGTACAAGAGATTTCCCCTGAGATTCTTCGCATGGGTGATGGGTGACCCTTTGACAAAATCTTCGCGGTTTTCCTGGGGCAATCCCATGTAGCGTTCCTGGTAGATATTATCATAAGTCAATTGGAAGGCAACCGCAGCAATGGAAATCCCTGTCTTGTAAATCTCAGGATACCTGAACATGAGGTTTAATGTTGCAGAACCGCCTCCACTCCATCCCCACACAGCAACTCGGCTGGTATCTATGAAGCCCATTTTGAACACTTCTTTGGCGGCCTTGGCCTGGTCATCAATGTTCACAATACCGATCTTCCGGTAGATGGACTTTCTCCACTCACGGCCTTTGGGAACTGGCGTGCCGCGGTTGTCGATGGTCACATATACATAGCCATCCTTGCGCATGTCGCCGGCATACAACCTGTTCCTTCCCACGCCAAAACGATCAATCACATTGGCCCCTGCAGGCTCTGAATAAACAAAGAAAACAACTGGATATTTTTTGGCCGGATTGAAATTCTCCGGTTTCACCATCCATCCGTCCATCTCAACACCTTCATCGGTTTTGATCTTGAAAAATTCAATGGGCGAAGACATATTTGCTGCTTTATTGACAGCATCTTGCACAGCACTTTTTCCCTTGCCATCAAAATGGGTATTTAGGCTAATCGCCTCGGTTACATATTGTACCTTATGATTGGAAAAGCTGTGGTAAGCAAGATCAGCAACTGGTGAAATATCATACTGGTGAGTGCCGGGCTGGGTATTGGGGGTGATGCGTTCTGGTGTCGCACTGTCGTTGAGTTTTGTACGGTAGAGGTATTTCTGGGTGGCATTGTCTGGAGATGCATAAAAATATACATAGCCTTCTTTTTCCTTGACTGCCGCGATTTCTATCACATCAAAATTACCCTGGGTCAGGAGAACCGACTCCTTGCCATTGCGTGACATGCGGTACAGATGCCGCCATCCGTCTTGCTCAGAAACCCACAAAAAGTTTTTGCCCCCATCAAGCCAATCCCATCCACCATAATTGTAGTCGTCATCAATGGAAGGAAGAATATCAATCCAGGCAGCATCTTTTTCTGCGTGGATGGAAAATGCCTTGCCAGTGGCCGCATTGGCCAAGAAAAGCATGCTTTCATTTTGCTTTCTGTTGAGCTGCTGGACAATAACCTCATCCTTCCCGGCCCATTCCATCCGCGGAATATAATGCTGGCGCTGGTCTCCGGGAATTGCCATCCATGTTTTCTTGCCAGTAGCAAGATCAATCACACCAATCCTTACGGCTGATGGTGCCTCACCGACTTTGGGATACTCTACAGGAATAGGCTTGGAGTAAATGCCGGAGGTATTGTCCATCATCATGAAATCTTTGGTTCCATCAGCATTGACCTGCCAAAAAGCAATTCTCTTGCTGTCAGGGCTCCACCTGAATCCATCGCGGCAAGCGAACTCCTCTTCATAGACCCAATCAAAAGTGCCGTTGATCATGCGCCTGTTGCCATCCGTTGTCAAAGCCTTGATGGCACCTGTTTTTAGGTCTTCAACATATACATTCTGTTCAGAAACATAGGCGGCCTTGTTTCCATCAGGTGAAAGTTTTGCAAACATCAGGGTCTGGGAAGGCCTTGACTTTCCGAGCTGTTTCCATTTTTTTGTTTTGTGGTCATAAAGCCAATAATCCCCTTTTGTATTGTAGCGCCAAACCCTTGCTGTATTGGCAAATACCAGCAATTGCCCGGTCTTTTCATTCCAGGTATAATTGTCCATTTCCTTGAAAAGATCCGCCTTGTTCAGTACCAAGGCCCCAATAATGGTATCAACATCACCAGTCAACACATCCGTTTTGACAAGGGCATTTTTACTCAGTGAGAAGATTCCTTTTCCGTCTGCAGACCACTGTGTTTTGGACTGAGCCTGCAGCGTTGAGGCATGGCTTATCAATAAGCTGAACAAGATAACTAGGGTGTTGAATGGCTTCATTTTCATTGTATTTGACTTGAAACTAAAAATAGGAAAGTTCACTTATACTCAAATGGTTAATTTTGTAATGGAAGCAATAAAATGGAAAAAGAGAAACTCCGCCTGGACAAATACCTTTGGTCAATCCGGCTGTTCAAAACAAGAACAGCTGCAAGTGCTGCATGCGAAAAAGGAAGGGTGAAGATGAATGAGGAAAGCGCAAAGGCCTCCAGGGGGGTAAAGACTGGAGACATTTATGAGGTCAAAGCAGAAGAGAAAAAATGGACCATAAAGGTCATTTCCTTGTTGCATACCAGGGTGCAATACAGTGAAGCCATCAAGCATTATGAAGACCTGACAGCACCTGAGGAAGTTGAAAGAATCGCTTACCAGTCAGCGTCATTCTTCTCAGGAAAAAGGCCTTCCAAGATTGGAAGACCCACCAAAAAAGAGCGAAGGGATCTGGGAGATTTTTTAGAACTGGATGAATGAGGGAGTGGATGCGCATCCATTCACATTCAATAATCCCTGCAACATCAGTTGCCCAAATATTTAGCCAACATGAACATCCACATCATCAGCGTAGTCCCCGAGTTAATGGAAAGTCCGTTTGGACATTCCATCATGAAACGTGCAGCAGCAAAGGGTTTGCTGAACATCACCATTCACCAGCTCCGCAAGTGGGCTGTCAATGAATATGGCATGGTCGATGATTACCAATTTGGCGGAGGCGCCGGCATGGTCATGATGTGCGAGCCATTGGCAAACGCCATTGAGGAGTTGAATGCAATCCATCAATTTGATGAAATCATCTACCTGACCCCGGACGGTGAAGTGTTCAACCAGGGCATGGCCAATGGGCTGTCGCTCAAAAAATCATTGTTGTTCATCTGTGGCCATTACAAGGGAATTGACCAGCGCATCCGGGATCATTATATCACCAAAGAAATATCCATTGGGGATTTTGTGATGAGTGGAGGTGAGCTTGCTGCAGTGGTCATTGTTGATGCCATTGGCAGGTTGATTCCTGGCGTACTGAATGATGAAACCTCCGCCCTGTTTGACTCTTTCCAGGACGATCTCCTTGCGCCTCCAGTGTATACAAGGCCTGTTGATTTTCGGGGATGGAAAGTGCCTGATGTCTTGATGAGCGGAGACCACAAAAAAATAGAGGACTGGCGCTATGAGCAGGCTTTGAAAAGAACGGAAGAAAAAAGACCTGATTTGTTGGAGGATTGATTAAGGAAAATGATCATGCTAAGAAATTTTATAATGTAATCAAGATTTAATTTCTATGTCAGAGCAACAAAATATAGAATATAAGCAGAGTTGGCGTGATGAATACATGAAAACTATTGTTGCTTTTGCCAATAGTCAAGGCGGTAGCATTTATATTG
>JAIPBY010000077.1 GCA_021738605.1 Chitinophagaceae bacterium
TGATACCGATTCCTGTGGGGATTGCAAAGATTGTGTATTTCAAGGTTTACAACCGATACGGCGAGCTGGTGTTCAGTACAGAAGAGATCGGCAGGGGTTGGAATGGTGTCTACAAGGGCCGCGACCAGGGCAATGAATCATTTGTCTGGCATGCGCTGGGTGTGGATTATCTGGGCAGTCCGGTGTTCAGGAAAGGGGAGTCAACATTGATCAGATAAGGATCAACATTTTAGATGCAAAGAACTGCAAGTGCAGATTACACGCTAATCTTATTGCGCCAGAGAGATCCTGATCTGCATCCCACCTCTTGTATTGACAGATGGCGCGGAGTTGGACACATAAGGATTCAATCTTCTTTGATCAAAATAGAGTTGAATATTAACCCTGTTGCTCAATACATAATCGATGGTGGGGCGGATGCTCACAACCCTTTGTCCACCAGTGGCAAATGCATTGGATTGGTCCAATCTTGAGTTGGAGTTGACATCATCCCGCACACTGAAATCCAATGCAAAGGTGATGTCATTGTCGAGCTTGCTGCTGGCTTCCCCTTTTCCAATCTTCACCTTGAAAGGCAATGGGAATCCACGTTTCCTCCACCGCATGCCAAAGGTGATTTCAGTGGAGTGTACCTCACTCAACTGAAAGTCAACAAGGCTCATGCTGAGCTGTCTTGATTTCCTGTATTCAAATCTTCCGGAGAGTTGACCTGGTGTTGAAAAGTCAATCCCAATCAATGGAGCAAACTGTTCAGAAATCAAGAGGTTCGGAACAAGGAAATAAGGGATATAATTGCCTGAAACGGTATCAATGAAGGAGGGGAATCCATACAACAACGTATCCTGGAACAGCAGGGCTGAATTGAAGCTGTTCATGCTCAGTGTTGAATTGTAGCCATGCGTGATGGTAAAATTGCTCAGGTATTGTTGTAGCGATTCTATCCTGCTCAAACCATTGTAGGTCAATCTCCAGTTGGGTTTGGGCATATAGCCCTTGAATGGATTTGTTTTTACGGATCCACTCTCTCCAGTGTTCAGCAAAGAAATGGTATTAGCATCCTTGTTGGTATAGGCCGCAAGAAATGCAGGCACGATGACATCTTGCGCATACCTTCCATATCCTTTGTAATACCCATCAGCACCTGCCGTTTTGCTGTAAGGGTTTTTCTCTCCCAATCTTTTTGAAAGCAGAAGCCTGTTGTTTTCAAATTTCTTGAAGGTTTCACTGGTATTGTTGGGGTCGAACTTGGCAAAAAGGGTCTGGAATGAAATATAGCTGATGCTGAAGCCGCCGCCGGAGTATGGGTTCAGGGAATTAAACTGTCCTGTTCCAACCGTATCCTTGAAAAGGGTGGAGTAGTTTTTGGATAGGTTTCTGTCCAGGTTCAGGTCTACAAGAAAATCCCTGAAAGGCTCTACCTGAGCGGTAACGTTGAGTTTTTGTTCATAGTTCTGCAAGAACAGGTTGTTGAGCATGGGGTCCTTTGTGATCAGTCCTTTTTTGGCAATGTCTTGCAGCCAGGCCTGATCAGGTTGTCTGCCCATGGTGAATCCAATACCCGGTGCCATGCTGCTGAAATTCTGTCCAAAGAAACGGGTGCTATCGGTATAGCCTGGAAGGAAGGTGGTACCTCCCTCATTGTAGGTTGCACCAACTCTCTTCACGGCAGTAAGCACTTGCAGTACTGTTTTGACTGGGGATGAGAGCGCAGCGACAGCTTTGGTTTTTTCAGGCACATTGAGCGCTGCAATTCTTTTTTCCAATTTCTCTAAAGCGGCTTGGTTCGCAATGATGTCTTTTTCAGCAGGACTTTTCTTTTTCTTGAACTTTGCGGTAAGCTTGCTGAGTTTGTTTTTTAATTTCTTGATGCGGGCCTGGTTTTTCTTGCTTACCTCCTGTGGCTCAGTTGGCGAAATATCCGGGGTATTGGTATCGTCAAGCTTTCTGAGCGTTTTTGATTTTGAATACAGCTGGGTCATGTTCAACTCTGCCGTAGCACCGGCTTGTCCGCTGTTCTGAATGGTGTTTCCCAAACTGATGGCCAGTCTTGACGCCCCAACCCAGTTGTAGCTGCTGCGGTAAGCCAGGTTGAGTGTTGTCCAGTCCAGCAGGGGAATCATGGTGGTGGGCAGGTTGTAGGTGATGTCTGTGTTTTGTGTGTAGATGGTATTCCTTCCACCTTTCATGAAATTGCGCACCAGCGAATCGCGTTTGCTTTTTGAGTCGATCCTTCCAATGGACTCATCGATCCTGGAATTGTTGATGGCCTTGAAGTCAAGGTTCAAGGATTTGGTCAGGTCCCAACGCATGTTATAATTCCTGTCTACTACAAAGTACTTGTCATAGGTTTCAGGAATCTTGAATTTCCCTCCACCAACATTTCTGGGGCGGATGGCCCCAAACTGTCTTCTGCTGTCCATCCTGATGCCAATCAACGAAGGCATCGGATTAAAGTTAACGTTGCGGATAAAATCAAGCCAGGGAGTAGGCGCTTTAATCAGTTTTTTGAGGGGTTCAATGTACTTTGGTTGGGCACTGTAGTTGTACCCCAGTCCACCCTGTGTCTTGCTCACTTCGTTGTTTTCAATCAGCGGATTGTGCTGTTGTGTTTCCGTGAATGAGTAGCTAAAGTCAAAGTTGGAAATGCTCCAAAGACGGACTTTTTTGTCTTGTGGTTGGGCAAACCGAACATTGGTGAAGTTGAAGGTTTTGATGCCTGTAAAATCAACGGCATCCGACAAGATGGAATCTCGTTTATCCTTGTAAATACTCAGTTTGTCTTTCAAGGTGATGTCCTTGTCATAAGGATCATATTGAGGCGAACTGATGGTTTGTGAGAAGTTGGCAAAAAATGGAATTTCCAGTCCAAGCTTTTTGGGAAGCAGTTTTCCCAGTTGAAGATTGGTGGATACATCGAATTGTTTCAGGTCATCACGGAACCGGTCGTTGACCCTTTGTTCAAGTTGTCCAAATCCGATGGTATGGATATTGGCGGACATGGAAACCGTACCCAGGTCTGCCAACTGCAGGTTCATCTGGCCCACTGCAGCCCATCCACCTTTTTCATCCAGGCCAGACAGCCTCAGCTCATTGATCCAGACCTCAGCATTGACAGCCCTCCCACCGGTTGGATCTTTGGGATTCTCCAATCCTGCAAGGATGCCTTTTACCTCTCCAAGGTTGGGGTTACCCATGATAGAGAAGATTTTGCCATCGATTGTTTTCCTGTAAATGGCTGTGGGGTTTCCTGTATTGAGGTTGCGTTCGTTTTTAAGTTTGATCAGTGCTGTGATATCAAAATTCAATTCATTTTCCGCTGGCCAAATCACCTTCTCGTCTGTTGTGCCGAAGGGTGTTGTTTTCAGGGGATATTTGATCTCGTAATAATTGTTGATGTAGTCGTTGCCGATCCTTACCACTGCATATACTTCACCATCCCTGAGCCTGTTGTATTCTTTCAGGCTTTCCAGGTGATAGAACATTGAAATGCGTTTGTACTGCCTCAGATCATGGTTAAAAGATTTGAAAACAGCCCTTCCGTCACCCTCATTGAGGTTGATCACATTGATGCTGAGGGCCTGTTCATTCTGGAGGATGTTGATGCCGCCATTGCTCAGCGTTTGTACACGCTCAATACCGGGTGGCGTGCGGTACGGGATGGGGTCCCGGCGGTCGTTTTCTTCAATGTTAACGGCAGATACATTAAACCTGGTGATGTTGCTGGACAGGTCGATGGTTTTGTATGTGCCCATGGTATCCAGGTCATATGCAAACCTTCTCCAATTGTTCCTCACCAATTCCAATTTGGCAAAACGCAATACAACTGAGTCTGCAAAATCAGTAAGGAACATCCTGAAAAAGCGGATGGATTTGAAATCAGGAATTTCTCCCACCTTGCTGTTGTAGGCAGTAATGGGAACACGGAACTGGTACCAGATCTGGTTCTGTTTGGTACCATCGGCCAGTGTTACATTGACGGATTTTTTGTCTGCAATAAAGTTTTGACCCACCTGCATGTTCGGGTCACCGCTGGGCTTCATGTCAATCCTGTACTGGAAATATTCTTCTGATTCGTTGAGGGTGTTGTCGCGGTTCAGGTCCTCTCCATCAGGGTACATGGTAAAAGCAGAAGCAAAATTGTCCCCGGCCTTGGCAATAGGAGAGTTGCCCTGGGGGCTGTTGAAGTTTTTGTAACGGGATAAAATTCCTGCGTTCTGTGCATCATAGGTTTCGTCCCTGTAATACTTAAAATTGTCTGCAGAAGGATCTGCTTTTGCTTCTTGATACGCCTTGGATGTAACGCCCAGTCTTACGGCCATGTCGTTCAGGTACTGAACCCTGATCCTGCTCTCCGCAGAGTCTGTCAATCCATCCAATCCCACGTCCTGGAAAGGCCTGTCGGCAGGGTCATTGCTGAATCCTTGGGTAATCTGAATAGGATTCAGTGGTGATCTTCCCCAGGTGGAGGTGGAAGTTGCTGAAGGGATGGTTGGGGTGGGCAAACCATTTTCATAAAACCTTCTTGAGTCTTTGAGGATGTCTTCTGAAATATTTCCCAGGTTCAGGTAAAGGGATCCACCTGCAGGATTGGTGCCTTTGATGAAGGGATCCAATACCCAGAACTCAACAAATTCAACATTGGCTGTTTCAAAATCAGTTTGGTCGATGCCCCGCATGATACCGCCCCAGCGTTTGTTGGGGTTCCTGAGCAGGCCTGTGCTCTCAATGTTCTGGGCATCGTAGTTGTAAGGGCCTCTTTCTTTTGGATAGTAGGCGAGATCAAACGTAACCATCTGGCTCTGCCCAAAATCAGGCGTCCTTCTCGGGAAGATTTCCTGTTGGCCTACACTTCTTACGCGTGGGTCAGAAAGTTGAACCAGGTCGTTCCTGATGGGGTTGTTTGCATTTCTTTTTTCCTGCAGGATGGGTTCAATATTGTACCAGGCCAGCTTGGCCCTGTTCTTTCCATAATCAAGGTTGTCATAGGAATTGGCCTCCGGAAACATCGTATTGCCAAAGCGGTCTGTAGCCCCAAATGGAGTAGAGGCCAGGGTCCATCCTACGATAGGAAAACGAAGGTCAATACTGGCCTTGGTTCCTTCAAAATCATCCAGGTAAATCAATCCTTCGCTGCCTTTTCCGATCTGAGGAGCATGGCCAGGATTCATCTTGGCAGCTTCTGCTGATGCGCTGATGGAAGATGTTCCATTGGCCTCATAAAACGGAAGTTTGCTCAACCATTTGTTCAATCTCGGCAGCTCACTGTTGTAGGTCATGTCGATACCGGTCATGCTGTTGCGGATCGGATCAGAACCATATTCCATCTTGGTGAAAAAAGGCCTTTCACTCAACCTTACCGATGTTCCGCCAATGGAAAGTTTGTCGTTGAACAAATAATCCCACCGCAGCCCCATGAAGGTCCTTTGCTGCACACCAAAAGTTGCATTGTTCTCAAACTGAGCGTTGACGGGCAGTCCGGAGTTTTTGATGGCGCTGTTGATGATCCTCAGGGTACCCGACATGTAGTCAATGGTATAGTCAATGTTTTCCTGCAGGGTTTGTCCTCCTGCTGTTACAGTCACAGATCCTGGGGGGATATTGAACGCGTTCAGTGATATTTCGCCACTCGCTCCGCCAGAGGATTTTGAGCTACCCCTGATAAGGAAACGATTAAGGTTGGCATAGGTTTGTGCGATGGCCTTGATGGTATCATAGAGCGGATAAAAAAGGTATTTGTTCCTCAAACTGGGATCGGTGGTGAAAGCATAATCCAGGTCATGTCCGAAAGGCTCAAGCACAGGAAAGATGACCCGGCTTTGGTAGGAATTGACCGTATATCCTTCCACAAAATCAAATACCCCATCGGGTTGTGGGTCGTTTTGGTTGTTCAGCCGGTCCAGGTTCACCAAGGACAGCAGTGGGACACCTGCCTGGTCTCCTTCTGGGATATACCGCTTTTCACCACCACCGGGCTCTTGGTAAAGCACATTGAACTGAAAATCCTGTCTTTCCAGTTGTCCGGAACCTACTGGGTAAATGTTTTTCATCATCAGGTCCCAGATCGGCAAGGAGGTTCTTTGAGAAGTGGCCTTCAACAATTTCAGGAAAAGTATTTTTTGCACACCACTGGTAGAATCCACCGGGATATCCTGTGCAAATTCACCCACCTGGAAAACTTTACCATTCACAGTATATTGATAGGCAACGCCCAAAACCTCATCTGGCTGAAGCGTAACGTTCAATGAGATGAAACCCAGTTGCCTGTTGAAATAATATTGGGTAGTGTCCAGTTTTCTGGCAAATGTTTTTTCAAAATCGCGGACAGGCTGCAGGCCAATGGTGTTGAGGTAACTGACAATCTGCGCAGGGTTTCTGCTGCCGGGGTTGTTGATGATCTTGGTGTAGAGGTCATTGGTTCCGTTGGAAGGGAAAGTCAATCCTGGTCTGGGATTGATGACTGGAGGTTGTTGAAAGGGCTTGTCTTCTCCAAGGTCCATCAGCCCCACCACATCGCGGGCATTGGCTGTTGCACCACTTCTGTTGGTCACCCACACCTCAAGGCGCAACAACTGCACCTGAGAATTGATCACCGGAAGGTTTTTCATGGCCTTGTTGTAATCCCTTCTAAAATGCTGTGCCAGCATGAAGTGCCTGTTCTCCTCGTATTCATCCGCCTTGAATTCAAAAGGGGTACTGCTTGAGCCACCCTTGAAACCGGCAGATTGCCTTTGGGAACGTTGGCTGGCAAATACAGTAGAGAGCCAGAGTTTTCCAAACTGCATCTGGGTTTTGATACCAAAAAGTTGTTGCGCTCCGGGAATCAAGGTCCCTTTTGAAGCAAATGAAGTGTTGCCCACTTCAATTTTTTTGAAAATATCTTCAGCCCCTCCAGAATAGTCCAGCTTGAGCTGGTTTTCGAAATCGAAGGTTGAGAGGGTATTGTAGCTGATCGGGAACTTCATCTTGTCACCGATGTTTCCGATCACGTTCAGGTTGGCGGCCATGTCAAAATCCAGGCCACCATTCTTTCTTGCCCGCTCAGGGAGAGTCGGGTTTTTGATGTTCTGCCCCTGGTAACCCGCGGTGATGTTCACTTCTCCCTGGGGCTTGATATCAATTTTACCTGTGCCGAACAAACGGTTGAAAAGATCTTCTCCCATGTTCAGCTTGGGTTTGACCAGTTTTCTGTTTAGGAGGCTTGACGTATTGGCGCGTTTTTGAAAATAATCTGATTCAGCTTTGCGCGATTGGATGCGCATGTATTCATCAAAGGTCAGGGATGTGGGCTTTCTGAAATACTTACCCCCAACTTTTTCAACGATATAGTATTCTTTGGTCTTGGGGTCGTAAACAATCGAATCACTGAAGTTGGAAGGGTCCTTCAGGTCAAATGGGTTCTTGTTCCTTTGGCTCAATTTGTCCCCCCTTCTGTCTTGAAGGGGATAACGCAGGGTATCATTTTTGGGGAGACTGTCCTGTTGAAAAGTTGACCTTGTGACATGCGCGGATGCATCCGCAGTGTGGTGCGCATACAGCAGGGTAGCCAACAATGTTATCTTAAGGGACAACTTTTTCAAATGGGAATGGTCTTTTTACCGCAGGTCAAATGAACTGAAGTGATTTTTTGATGATTGATTCCAGTACATTGTCTTCAGGGGCATTGGCTCTCGTCTTTTTGAGGGCGGCTTCAGCTGTATTTTTTTGAATTCCAAGTGCCATCAGTGCATTTAACGCATCATTTTCCAAACTATTGCGTACAAATCCTGATGCAGTGCTTTCAACCCCCGCTTTTACCATTTTTTCGCGGAGTTCAAGGATGAGTCTTTCTGCTGATTTCCTGCCAATTCCTTTGATCTTCTCCAAAGCACCGGTATTTCCGGAGGCAATGGCCGATCTCAACTCTGCCGGCTGCATCGAAGAAAGCATCATTCTGGCAGTGGAGGCACCCACGCCATTCACGTTAATCAGTTGCACAAAAAGCTCTTTTTCTGCCAGTTCGGCAAACCCAAAAAGGGTATGTCCATCCTCCTTGATCTGCAGGTGGGTCAGCAAGGTTCCTTCCTTCAAATCCTGGATCTTGGAATAGGTATTCAGGCTGATTTGCACCTCATATCCAACGCCATGTACATCAATGTGGATGTAAGATGGTGTCTTCAGAACAAATGAACCGGTCAGGCTTGCTATCATGATGCCGTAAAGTTAGTAAAATCCGTTCAGAAGAGGCGCAACAGGCATGCGCTTTAGCATCCTCTTGACAACATCATCCAAACAAATGACGATTGTCATCTCACTAGCGCCTAACGTCCTTTATTTTCTTAAATTTGTGGTCCAAATCAACTACATGCAAAAAATCACAGCAGCAATTACGGCAGTTGGCGGATACGTGCCGAAGGATGTGCTAACCAATGCCGACTTTGAAAAGATGGTGGATACCAACGATGAGTGGATCAAGACAAGAACAGGGATAGAGGAGAGGCATATCCTCAGGGGAGAAGGCCTTGCCACCTCAGACCTGGTGGTGCCTGCGGTCCAGGATCTTTGCAAAAGAAGGGGCATAGACCCCAACGAGATTGACTGCATGATTGTGGCAACCATCACACCTGATATGTTTTTTCCCAATACCGCCAATGTGGCCTGCGACAAGCTGGGCATCAAAAACGCCTGGGGGTTTGACGTGCTGGCCGCTTGTTCAGGCTTTTTGTACAGCCTTACCACCGGTGCCGCCCTTGTTGAAAGCGGCCGTTACAAGAAAGTGGTGGTAGTGGGAGCAGATAAAATGAGTGCAATCACTGATTATACAGACCGGACTACCTGTATTTTGTTTGGGGATGGCGCCGGTGCAGTATTGCTCGAGCCCAATACCGATGGATATGGCGTGCTGGACAGCATTTTAAAAAGCGATGGAAGTGGTGGAAAATACCTCAACATGAAAGCAGGTGGTTCACTTCATCCTGCATCTGCTGAAACCGTTGCCAACAAGATGCATTACATGTTCCAAGATGGACAGCCTGTGTTCAAGTTTGCAGTTACCGGCATGGCTGATGTAAGTTACGAACTGATCCAACGCAACAACCTCACCGCCGATGATATTGCCTTTTTGGTTCCCCACCAGGCCAACAAACGCATCATCGATGCCACTGCAAGGCGAATGGGAATATCAGATGAAAAAGTATTGATGAACATCCAGCGCTATGGCAATACCACTGCTGCTACCATTCCACTCTGCATCTGGGATTACCAGGACAGGATGAAGAAAGGCGACAACATTGTCCTCGCCGCCTTTGGTGGAGGATTCACCTGGGGCGCCACCTGGGTGAAGTGGTTTATTTAAATCGTTTAAGCAGTTTAAGGGGTTGAAGGGGTTTAAGTTTTCCCTTCAACTTCTTCAACTTCTTCAACATCTCTCAACCTCTCTAAACCTCCCTCAACCCATGCCCCACTCATACAAAGGCTTCTCCTCCCTCGCCATTCATGCCGGTCACGACAAAGATCCGATGTATGCACACCTTACGCCCATCTATGCCTCATCTACCTATGTGTATGACGAGGCAGAGCAGGGGATGAGGCGGTTTTCAGGCAAGGAGCCCGGATATATTTATGCCAGATGGGGAAACCCGACCATGAATGAAGCGGAGCAAAAGATTGCCGCCATGGAAACCTTTGGTATTAAAGTTGAAGGGAAGCCTTTGGAAGCAAAAGCCATTCTCCACGCTTCTGGTATGGCCGCCATCAGCTCCTTGTTCATCGCCACCCTCAAACGGGGGGACAAGATCCTGACGCATTACTCGCTCTACAGCGGCACGCAGGATTTTATGAAATCTCTGCTTGAGCCTTTGGAGGTTGAAGCCATCATTGTGGACCTGCGCGACCTTGCATTGGCGGAAAAATGCCTGAAAGAGGATCCGGCTATCAAACTTGTTTATCTTGAGACACCCGCCAATCCTACACTGCAGTGCGTAGACCTTGCCGCATTGGGCAAGATGGCCAAACAATATGGCAAGCTCACTGCCTGCGATAACACATTTGCCACACCATACTTACAACAGCCCTTTCAATTCGGCATTGATTTTGTGATCCATTCCACCACCAAGTTTTTGAATGGCCACGGAACCGCCATTGGCGGGGTATTGGTCGGCACTGATCTTGCATTCATGAATACCCGGGCCACCAAAACCCATCGTTTGCTGGGCGGGAACAGTAATGCTTTCGATGCGTTTTTGTTGACAAATGGCATGCGCACATTGGAAGTGCGAATGCAACGACATTGTGAGAATGGCATGAAGGTGGCAGAATTTTTGAATGCCCATCCTGCCATATCAAAAGTGAATTACAACGGACTACCTGAGCACCCAGATTTTGAGGTTTCCAACAGACAGATGAAACACCCCGGCGCCATGATGAGCTTTGAATTGAAAGGTGGATTTGATGCCGGTGTGAAGTTTATGAACAAGCTGCAAATGTGTACCAGGACTGTGTCTTTGGGCACCTGCGATACTTTGCTCTCACATCCAGCTTCCATGTCGCACAGCTCTGTTCCCAGAGAAAACAGGCTGGAATATGGCATTACAGACGGTCTCATTCGCCTAAGCGTTGGTATCGAGAATATTGAAGATATTCTGGCAGATTTTGGGCAGGCATTGGAGGGGTGAATTTACCCGCCTAAGGATAGATAGCTTCATATCTTGTGTCTGACCCAAGGCTATAACTTATCAATCCAATCAACTAAAGCAAAATCCTCAGTTGTTCTACCATAGCTATATCTATGCAGTATTTTTCTGCGATGACTGATGATTGAATGCCAGCTTTCAGCTCATCCAAAATCAAAATTGATAATTGGAGGCCTTCTGTTTTACCTTCTTTCTGTCCTTTTTCCATCCCC
>JAIPBY010000078.1 GCA_021738605.1 Chitinophagaceae bacterium
CCATTTTTGGTATATACCAGCATGGAAACGTTTTTATTGTTTTTTTTGCTTTGTGCCTTCAGGTTGAATATTGAAAACACGGCTAACAGAGGAACTAAAATAAGATACTTCATGTGGGGCTGTTTCGTTGATCGTTTAATAGACGGTAATTTACATAAAAATCATACTTGTTCTACCATTGCTTTTACGAAAACGTTATAGGAAAAAAGAAGTTTTTGCTCCTTCAGTCCTGTTATTTTAACTAACTTGATACAGTATTCATCAACATTGTGACTTTTAACAATTCCGGGACATTGGCCCAGATAGAAAAAAACTTCAATTTATGAGCTCGAATCAACGCAGAAAATTCCTGAAACAAACCACTGGTGCTGCATTGGCGTTTTCTATTGTGCCAAGATTTGTAATTGGAGGACCCGGGTTTACGGCCCCCAGTGACATGATCAATCTTGGTTTTATTGGAACCGGAAAACAATCCCGAAGCCTGCAGAATAGTTTTAAGGAAAAAGCCAACATTGTTGCGGGTGCTGACGTTGACGCGCTCAAACTCAATTATTTCCAATCCCTTCTGGAAAAATATTATACCAATGCCAGAAAAGATGGCAAAGGCCGTGATTACAAGGGATTTACTGCTTACGAAGACTACAAGGAGATTATAGCCAGAAAAGACATTGACGCAGTGGTTATTTCAACTCCCGACCACTGGCATGCTGTTCAAGCCATTCAAGCATCCAATGCAGGCAAACATGTGTACTGCGAAAAGCCACTTGCGCACAGCGTTGAAGAGGGAAGGGCCATGGTTGATGCTGCAAGAAAAAACAAGATTGTATTCCAGACAGGCAGCATGCAGCGTTCATGGAAAAATTTCAGGCATGCAGCTGAATTGGTCAGAAACGGATATTTGGGAAAAATAAGTGAGGTATTGGTGTCTGTAGGCGACCCGCCCATGAAGTGTGATCTTCCTGCAAAGCCAATGAGAGCAGGCTTGAACTGGGATCAGTGGATTGGGCCTGCCCAATTCCGCGAATTCAGCCCCGTGCTCGCCCCACCTGTAGAAGAGGATATCTTCCCTAATTGGAGAAATTATAAGGAATACGGTGGTGGGATGGTTTCTGACTGGGGTGCCCACATGTTTGACATCGCCCAATGGGCATTGGGAATGGACGAAAGCGGCCCTGTCAAATTTATCCCTTCTGAAGGAGCTGCCAAGAGAGGACTGCAAATGGTGTATGAAAACGGAATTGTCATGAAACATCAAGATTTTGGCAGGAGCAATACCGTACGCTTCATCGGAGAGAAAGGCCGTTTGGATGTAAGCAGGTCCATTCTTGACAGCGATCCTGCCAATATCGTTTCTGCTACCATTCAACCCAATGAAACCAGGCTGTATGAGTCCAACGATCATTACCTGGATTGGCTTGACTGCATCAAAACAGGTAAAAAGCCTGTTTGTGATGTAGAGATTGGTCATAGGACAAGTTCTGTTTGCAACGTGGCCAATATCGCTTATGCCTTGCGCCGTCCGCTGGAATGGAATCCCGCCAAAGAAAAATTCAAAAACGATAAAGAGGCCAACGCCCTCTTGGCGCCAAACTTCAGGGAAGGATGGAAACTGGGTTAAGATGAATGGAATAAGCATGATCCAGCTTGCAAAAGAGCTGGGGTTATCAGTATCTACCGTTTCTAAAGCATTGGGCGACAGCCATGAAATCAGTGCGTCTACCAAAAAAAGGGTGCTTGAACTGGCAAAAAAATACAAGTACAAACCCAACCCTTTTGCCAGTAATCTACGAAAAAAGAAGGGGAAACAGATTGCCGTGATCATCCCTGATATTGTCAATAATTTCTTTGCCTTGGCAGTAGATGGAATTGAAAGTGTTACCATGTCCAAGCATTATGACACGTTCATTTACCTTACCCATGAAAACCTTGAAAGGGAAAAAGCGGTACTGGAGCACCTTGAGTCTGGGCTTATATCCGGATTGATCATTTCTGTTTGCACTGGCCGGGAAGGTTATGCTCATTTTCAGGAATTTTATGAAACCACAAAGCTGCCGATTGTTTTTTTTGACCGGGTGCCCGATTTGCTGCAGTTTCCGAAGGTTATCTCCAACAATTATGAAAGTTCCTTTGATGCTACTGCCAGGCTGATCAAAGCCGGTAGCAAAAGGCCGGTATTGATTACCACCACTGAGCCAATGTTCACATCAATGGAAAGAAGAAGGGGGTATCAGGATGCCCTGGAAAAACATGGGATTGTTTTTACAGATGAGATGATCATCCATTGTACAGACGACATGGCATTGAATTATACCATCCTCCGGAAAATATTTTCTCAAAAAAAACGGCCTGATGGCATTTTTGCCTCCATCGAAAAATATGCCATTACCAGTTATGAGGTTTGCAAAGACCTGAAGCTATCGATACCCAAGGATGTAAAGGTGATTGGAATGACCAATCTCCGCACGGCTGCCTTGTTGAACCCATCGCTTTCAACCCTTTCCCAGCCAGCATTTGACATGGGAAAAGAGGCTGCAGGCCTGCTGATCAAGATGATTGAGAAGAAATCTTATGCAGCGGCGAATGATATCATCGTGCTGCCGAATGAACTCACCATCAGGGATTCAATTTAAGCTGAGTGCAACAATGCGAAAAGCATTGCGTAAATAAATTCACCATCCATGCGCTGATTGTAAAAATCCATTGCGAAATTTAATGACTAAACCTACCGCATGTCATCAACCACCAATGGCTTTATTCAGGAGAATTTCTTGCTGCAATCCTCCCTTGCTGAAAAACTCTACCATGATGTTGCTGCAAAACAGCCCATCATTGATTATCATTCCCATCTTTCACCTTTTGAGATTGCGACCAACAGGAAATATGAGAACATCACCAGGATTTGGTTGAGCGAAGATCATTATAAGTGGCGTGCCATGCGTGGCGCTGGTGTCAATGAACGTTATATCACGGGCGATGCAACAGATGAAGAGAAATTTCAGGCCTGGGCGGAAACCGTTCCCCAGACAGTCAGGAATCCATTGTTTCACTGGACCTACCTTGAATTGAAGAATTCTTTCGGGGTAACCGAATACCTGAATCCTGCTTCCGCCTCCCGGATTTACAAGCAATGCAATGAATTGCTTTCCGGAGAAGAACATACGGCCAGAAAATTCCTGGAACAATACAATGTGGTTTACCTCTGTTCAACAGATGACCCTTGTGATGATCTTCAATACCACCATGCCATCAGGGCTGATAAAGATTGTAGTGTTGGTGTAGCCCCTTCATTCAGGCCAGACAAGGCATTTGCCATTCATGATACAGCAAACTTCCTGGACTATATCAGCAGGCTTTCAGCCGCATCAGGAGTTTCTATTTCTGACATGGATTCCCTGTTGTCTGCCATGGAAACGAGGATTGATTTTTTTGCAGCGGCAGGTTGTAAAGTTGCTGACCATGGCCTCTCGCAGCTTCCCAAAAACAATGCATTCAATTCATCTCTGGAGAATGAGCTTAAACAGTTTTTTGCAACTGGTGGGGCAAAAGTTTTTTCAGACCCGGACGCATTTGTTTTTTACCTCCTGACATCGCTTTGTAAAATGTACCATGCCCGTGGATGGGTGCAACAATTTCACCTGGGTGCTATCAGGAATAACAACACCAGGCTCAAGCTGAAATTGGGTGCTGATGCAGGTTTCGACTCCATCGGGGATTATGCACAGGCAGAGCGGCTTTCTGCTCTCCTGAATTCACTTGATGCAGAAGACAAACTTTCGAAAACAATCATCTACAACCTCAATCCTGCAGACAATGCATTGTTCGCTACCATGTGTGGTAATTTTAACGATGGCTCTACAAAAGGAAAAGTGCAATATGGTCCGGCCTGGTGGTTTCTTGACCAGAAGAACGGGATGGAACAACACCTGGATATCCTATCTGATGTATGCCTGCTCTCAACCTTTGTAGGCATGATTACTGATAGCAGAAGCCTGTTGTCTTTTTCTCGGCATGAATACTTCCGCAGAATACTTTGTAACATGATGGCCAATGACATGATCAACGGCATCATTCCAAATGATGAACAATGGATGGGAGAGCTTTTGAAGAAGATCTGCTATGAAAATGCAAAGGAGTATTTTTCAATTTAAATTCAACTATTTGCGATACTGAATCTTACTGAATGTTCTAATGCGGGAATATATTCCCGATGACCATTCCCATGTTGAAGATTTAGAAATGTTCGTGACATCCTTGTAAACAATCAGCTCAGCTGCAAATTTTGGAAAAGTGGGGTCAATTTTTCGTTTCATTTCAAAATGATTGTCCTCTCCAAGCTGAATAATTTTTTTCTCCTTAAATCCAAGTGCAGTTGTTTCAATCATCATCGCATGGTATTTTTCATAGGGGATTACTCCCTGGTTGGTTTTAATCACAATTGCAATGGCAGCTGATGATAAATTGTATTTTTTCTTGTTGATATAGTAAGGGCCAACAACAGGGTATCCTAATTTCTCTAATTGATATGAAAGAATCGGGTCATGACAGTAAATAACTGTTTTGCCTTGTATATTTTCTTTCTTAACAATACTTAAAATTTCTCTCATTGGAGTATTCCAGTTGTTTTTTGTGGTCTCTCTGTGCATCGTTACATTTATAAGGCCTGCAATATTTGATATGATGATCATTGATAATGCAATCTTGACCAACTTTGTTCCATTATTTTTTGCCAATTCAATGATCCAGATAGCCTGAAATGGTTGCGCTACAACCAAACTGCGAAATCTTCCTGCTAAGCCAGCTGAGACTATTAAAATGATGGAAGAGACATAAGGCAGGGCATTTTCATTTAATTTATTTTTCAAGAGGTTTTGCAATTCAACGCCCAAAAGAATAAGGAAGCCAATGGCTGAAAATATTGCAAAAAATGTTAAGGGGAACAAACCTTGATTGCTAAATTGGCTGATGAATACCCCTTGCAGATTGCTAAAGAATGAATAAAATTGAGTGTTTCCTGTCCTAAAATGAAAGGTTTTAAAAATTTGAAATTGTGGAAGAAACAAAATGAATATGACCAAGAATGAGAGTGAAAGGGAAATTAATTTTCTTTTTTCAGAACCATCCATTTCTTTGTAATAAATCCATGCTAGTCCGGGTATGATGAGCATGGCAATATATCCTGTGTAAAGTAAGAGAAGCGATCCGATAATGAACTGGGTCCAGTAAATACCATTGTGTTTTCCTTTTGGTGGAAAACTAACCAATAACAATATTCCTACAAAAATGGAATACCAACGCAAACTTGTGCCCCACATCAACATCGCTGGCTGTAATCCGAGTAAAAAGAAAATGAGGATTGAATACTTTATCCCATTTCTCTTATTTGTTACATGAATAGCGTAACAGATGCATGCAGAGAACAACAATGAAGTGATCAACCTGACTATTTTCCAATCATTAAAAAGAATGAAAATGATTTTATTGAAAATGTATGATATCGGCGGATGGGTGTCCGATGACTGAATAAAATCAATCATTTGTTTGAATGATAAGCTTTCGACAACAGAAATATTGAAGAATTCATCATCAAAGCCAATAGTATTGTACCCTACAAAGGCATAAAGCAAAAAAATAAATGGATATACGATGTAGCTATATTTCATTTCAATAGTTGAATCAACCCCTCAAATGAAATGCCTTTGGTTGTGTGAAAGCCCTGATGCCTGCATGGGAGAGGGTTGCGCCAAATCCTGAGTGTTTTCTTCCACTCCATGGCAGGGCTGCACTGACCCTGTCGCAGCAATTCCAGTAACCTGTGCCAGCATCTGTTGCGGAAAGTATTTTCTCTGCCCTTTTCCTGCTTGTACTGTAAACAGAAGCGGTCAATCCATAGGATGTATCGTTCATCCATTTCAAGGCTTCTTCATCATTGCTCACTTTCATGATGCCAATAATGGGTCCAAAGGATTCCTCCTGCATTATCGACATGCTGTGATCGACATTTGTCAATACAGTGGGTTCAAAGAAATAACCATTGCCTTCAATTCTTTTCCCTCCGGTCAGTAAAGTTGCTCCTTTGGCAATGGCATCTGCAACCTGCTGTTCTAGGAATTCAAGCTGGGATTGCCTGCTGATGGCGCCAAGATAAACGCCGTCTTCCAGTGGGTTTCCTATTTTCCATGACTGCACTTCCTTGACAAAAGCATCAACATAGGCGTCGTACACTTTCTCATGTACATAAATCCTTTCCACTGCACAACAACTTTGCCCATTGTTGTAAAAAGCACCATCAGCTGTGCCTGCGGCAACAGCAACAACATCTTCAACATCATCGGTCACATAAAGCGGGTCTTTCCCCCCAAGTTCACACTGGCAGGGAACCATTTTTAGTGCAACTTTTTCATAGATGAATTTGCCTGTCTTGTAAGATCCGGTGAAGAAATATCCATCAAGCGGGAGGTTTAGCAATATCTCACCAGTTGAGGCACCGCCAATGGCAACCTGAAATGCATGGTCTGGAACACCAGCCTCTTTCAAAAGCTTTTCAATCTGCAAACCTGTTAGGGTTGCAAATTCTGAGGGCTTGTAAAAAACAGCATTGCCTGCAAGCAATGCAGGGACAAAAACATTGGTTCCCACCAAATAAGGGTAGTTCCAAGCTGATATGTTGCAAACAACACCCAGTGGTTCATAACGGATCATCTCAGTCATTCCAGCGGAGGCACTCATGATTTCTTCTACAAGGTATTTCTCGGCGTTGTTGGTCAGCCATTCTATCCTTGAAATGGATCCATTGATTTCATTTCTCGATTGTTGTAAAGGCTTTCCAACTTCGTCAGTTAATGTTTTTGCCAAAGATTCAATGTTCGCGGCCAGCAGTTTACTGTACGCTTGTAGTATTTCTATCCTTTTTTGCAAGGGAACTGCTGACCATTCTTTTTGCCCTTCTTTTAAATTATTGTACTTTCTTTCAAGGTTGGTTTGGTCATCCTGTTGAACTGCTGCAATGATTGCTCCATTTGCTGGGTTAATGATGTTCATTTTCATTTTACTATTTTGTTGACGGCATCAAGGAATGCCTTTTTTATATTGATAGAAAGCGGATTGGTTTCTTTATTGTCCATCCGCTCAGGATGCCATTGCACGCAGAGCATAAATCCTTTGTCGGAGGGATCGCTGTATTCAATTGCTTCAATGGTTTGGTCATCAGAAAATGCAACTGGCTTTAGGGAAGCAGGGATGGTTAAAGGGTCGATGCACTGGTGATGAGCACTGTTCACTTCTCCTGATTCTACCCCGCTGATCCTATTGAGCAGAGAGGATGCTTCAATAGTGATGGCATGTTTTTTATCTACTTCCAATTTCCTGTGCACTTGATTTTTTTCTTCTCCCAGGTCCTGGGTCAGCCGGCCGCCCTCCAGGATGTTAACAAGTTGTTGCCCCCTGCAAATACCGAGGATAGGGAGTTTTAGCTGTTTTGCATGCCTGTAAATTTTTGATTCAAAATTGTCGCGCTCCGGTTGAAATGTGCCGGGCATGTTTGGATACTGTTCATTCCCATCATAATTGGATGGATGAACATCAACCCCTCCCGTGAGAATAAATCCATCACATTGAAGCATATCCTCAATGTTGTTTTCTTCAAACGAAAGTGTTACCAGCTCAAAGGAACTGCCCAGGTCGTTTTCATCAAACCACTGCCAATAATTGGGATAATTGGTTGCAGTAAAACTCAGCCCAATCTTTTTTTTCATGCTACAGGGCTTTGCTGTAGAGGTTCCTGAAATCTTCCCTGCTTACAGGTTTGGGATTGTTGGGATGCGCAAAATCTGCCAGGGCAAGATCAGCCAGCGTGTCCAGGTGTTCTTCTTTCACGCCTATTGACCGCAGTTGCGACGGTATGCCAATTTTGCTATTGAGTTCTTGCAAGTAGGCAACCACGCCCTGTCCAGTTTCGTTGTTGAGTTCAAGGGTTCTGGCTATTTTCCTGAATTTCTCTTCAGAACCTTCTATGTTGAATTCCATCCCGTAGGGAAGATTGATCGCGTTGGCAAGCCCATGGTGTGTGTCCAGCAAAGATGAAAGGGGATGGGCAAGTGAATGCACCACGCCAAGGCCTTTCTGAAATGCTATAGCACCCATGAGTGATGCAATCAACATGTTGCTGCGGGAGGCAAGATCCGGTTTGTTGACGGCCCTTTCAATGGATTGGCTGATCAGCGAAATCCCCTCCAGTGCAATGCCTTCGCAAAGGGGATGAGGCATTTTGGCGATATGGGCCTCCATGTTGTGTGTGAGCGCATCCATGCCGGTTGCAGCGGTTACCGCTGGGGGAAGCTCCATGGTCAGCATGGGATCTGCAAAAATGATTTTTGCAAGCAATTTGGGCGAAAACAATATTTTTTTCTGGTGGGTTTCATCGTCTGCAATGATGGCAGACCTGCCCACCTCACTGCCTGTTCCTGCAGTGGTGGGAATGGTGATGAAATGCGGCACATCGTTGGTTACATAAACATCTCCTCCAATCAGGTCATCGTATACAAAAAGATCTTCACGGTGGTTGATTCTTAAGGCAATCGCCCTTGCCACGTCAATGGCAGCACCACCGCCAATACCAATGATACAATCACTTTTTGATTGATCGTAGGCATCTGCACCTTTGTAGACATCTGACTTTACGGGGTTTTTATGGATGTCAGCAAAAACATCAACAGCGATATGTTTGCTTTTGATGTCTGTGATGATTTTCTTGAAAAAATCCAGTGATGCCACCACAGGGTCGGTAACAATCAAGGGTGATTTCAGGTTGTTTTTGACAAGATAATCGGGAAGTTCATTGACTGCCCCTGCTCCAAACCTGATGGTTGTTGGAAAATTGTATTGGTATATTTTATCAAACATGTTCATGGTTTAGATGATCTCAAAATAACGTTTGTATTCCCAGTCAGTGACGGCTTTTAAATGTTGTCTCCATTCCCAGTCGCGGCTTTGTACAAAATGATCAACAAATGCCTTTCCGAAAAGTTCTTCTGCAATAGGAGAGGTTTTCATTTGCATGGTGGCATCAATCAAGGTATGGGGCAGGCTGCCGTTGGAATAATCGCGGTATCCGTTGCCCACTGTTGCTGGTTGCTTCAGCTTCATTTTCTTCCTGATGCCATACAAACCTGCAGCAAGGCAAGCCGCCATGGCCAGGTAAGGATTTACATCTGAACCAATTACCCGCGTTTCTATCCTGCAGGCGTTGTGGCTGCCGTTCAAGATGCGCAGCGCAGTAGTTCTGTTGTCGATGCCCCAGGTCAATGTTGTTGGTGCCCAGGCTCCTTCTACCAGCCTTTTGTAACTGTTGATGGTAGGGGCAAACATGGGGAGTAAATAGGGCATGCAGTGCAGCTGCCCTGCAATATAGCTTTTCGCTGTATCGCTCAGGTTGTCTTTGTCTTTGCCATCAAAAAACATATTCTTCTTGGCGGCTTTATCCCAAAGGCTTTGGTGCACATGTCCACCGCAACCTGGAAGGTTTTCATTGATCTTGGCCATGAAAGTGGCCATGATACCATGTTTGTAGGCGATCTCTTTCACGGCAGTCTTGAACAATACTGCACGGTCTCCAGCTTCCAGTATTCCGGAGTGGGCAATGGCAGCTTCATAGGTGCCTGGTCCGGTTTCGGTGTGCAATCCTTCAATCGGTATGTCAAACTTGGTAAGCAAGTCAAAAAGATCGGAGAAAAATGGATTTTTAAGGGTAGACCTTAAGACTGAATAACCAAACATGCCGGGTGTCAATGGGGTTAAATCCCTGAATCCTTTTTCGTTGGCTGATTGTGGGGTTTCTTCAAAGTTGAACCACTCAAACTCCTGGGCAAACATGGGGGTAAAACCCATGCTTGTGGCTTGATTCAATACTTGCTTGAGCAACTGCCTTGGGCAAACGGGGGATGGGCCACCTTTGTTGTCGTTGAGTTCTCCAAGAAAAAAAGGAAGGTCGTTTTCCCAGGGTATTTTTCTGAAACTGTTGAGGTCTATCGAGGCTGGGCTATCAGGATAGCCTGTATGCCATCCGGTAACGGTAGATTTGTCATACAAGACATCCGCCGAATCCCATCCCATGATGACATCACAGAAGCTGGTCCCTTTTTCAATGCCTGACAAAAATTTGGCCGTTGAAATATATTTACCCCTCAAGATGCCGTCGATGTCTGCATAGGCAATCTTCACTTTCCCGGAGGGATGTTTTTTCACATAACTGATGATATCCTTCTGGTTCATGTGTTTGAATTAGGGTCAAAAATTAAGTATTATTTCAGGGAAGCGGGACTAAAAATTTTAAATGTCGCAAAGCTTCCCAATAAAAGTAAAAAATAGATTCCGCCCAGGAGCTGGTTGTAGACCAACATGGCTACCAGCGCCCCAAGGGCTATGGTCAATGCAATGAGTGGAAATGCGGGGTAAAACGGTACGCGAAAAGGTCTTTGCAAACCAGGTTCTTTGATCCGCAGCACAACAACAGTTATCATAGAGATGATATACAGCGTGATGGCTCCAAACACAGATATGGTGATGATTTCAGCAGTCCTTCCGGTCAGCAATGCACCAATGCCAAGCAACATGTTCAAGAGAAGTGCATTGGCAGGTGTTTTGAATTTTGGGTGAACCTTGCCCAAGATGGATGGCGCATAATTAACCCTGCCAAATTCAAAACTTGCCCTTCCTGCAGCCAGGATGAGCCCATGAAATGAGGCCACAAGGCCAAACAAGCCAATGGCAATCAACAAATGATAAAGGGCATTGGATTCGCCCACAACACGTCCCA
>JAIPBY010000079.1 GCA_021738605.1 Chitinophagaceae bacterium
TTGATATTTCTCATGTGAAACATGGGCGTGCCGTCTTCCTTGAAGACCCTAAGGGTGAATTTCTTTTTGTCAGCGTTTGGAAGAGCGATGATAAGGTTCCCTTCATTATTGGTAAAAATAAGGCCTGAAGGGGTGAAAATATTTTCGTTGATGTTGTCCTCTATTTTGCCCGATAGGATAATGCCAATGCCTGTTTCCCTTTTTATTTTTAAGGCTTTGTCGGGGGTTAGTTCACGCCTATCATTTGCAGTACTGGTATCATCAATCAATTTATTTTCCGATGTTGAAATTGATACATTGCGAGAAAATGTTGAAGAATCTTTGACTGGTTTCATGGCAGCTGTAAATAAATACCTTCCTCCGGGGTTAACATAGTAAATCCGGTAAAAACTATTGGCAACGCCTGGCTTTTTATCTACATAGCCATTGGAAACCGATGTGGGATCTGGCATGGATACAATAGACCTGAATCCAGTCAGTGAATCAACAGATCGCTGTATAATCAGTTGTGACAGCTCGGGATGTGGGTTGAGCCATCCAATGATCACCATTCCATTTCTTTCTTTGACTGTAAAATGGGGAAGACTATCTCCTGCTTTTGCCGATGCCAAGAATAGCAGGATAGCTAGGAAAGAAATGAAGATATTTTTCCCTTTGGGTGTACACATTGGTTACAAAGGTAACTACCTTGGATTAGAAAATAAGTTCATTGTTGACAAGTGACCTGTTTCCTTGCAGGCCACCACTGTGAATTAACAATATTTTTGAATCTCTCGCGAATGCTCCTGCTTCCATCATGCAGTAGAAGGCATGTACAAGTTTTCCTGTGTAGACAAAATCAGTAGGAATTTGGTGGGTGTTGAAAAAATCATTCATTGACTGCAACAACTGTACATTTTTTTTGGCGTATCCACCAAAATGAAAATCAAAACGCATATCAAACCGCTTGTTTTTGATCTCTTCGTCAAACAACAACCGCTTGATTTCACCCGATATACTAAAATTATTTTTAAGCACTGAAACCAGCGTTAACTGTTGGTGAGACTGCAACCCTGCAATCAATCCAGCAGCCATTGTTCCTGTTCCACAGGCTGCAATGATCCTGTCAAATCCTTGAACGCCAGGAATCTCCATGATATCTTTTGCACCCAACATTCCCAATCTGCCGTAGCCCCCGTTAGGAATGATGGCAAAGCCGGGATAGGCGATTGGAAATTGGCCAAGGTCAATTGAATCGAAGGACTCCCTATTGATAAACTCAAGCTGCATGCCGTAAGACATGCAGTCTATTAAACTGTGGGATAGTTTTTTTGGCTTTTCCCCCCTCACATATCCAATGGATTCCAGGTTGTTTAGTTTTGCTGCATAGGCTGCAGCAACAAGATGATTCGAAAAGGGGCCTCCAAAGGTTAGGATACCTTTTTTTGCGCCCTTCTTTGCAGCAGCAAGGTAATGATTGAGTTTGAAAATCTTGTTTCCAGAAATAATAGGATGGAGCAGGTCAAGCCTTAAGATAGCAGCACTGATGCCATGGGTTTGAACATGTTTGTCGTTGATAGCTTGAATGATGATTTTTTCTAACATGATCTCTGCAAAGGTCGTATTTTGGTGCTTTGAAAATTCGGACTAATTTCGCACCATAAATTATCACTCATGAAACCATCTTTGTTGATATTAGCTGCCGGCATGGCCTCCAGGTACGGAGGAATGAAACAGATTGAAGCATTTGGTCCTGAAGGCGAAACCATCATGGATTATTCCATCTACGATGCCATCAGGGCAGGGTTTGGGAAAGTGGTCTTTGTGATCAGGGAAGATTTTGCGGAACAGTTCAAAGCCATCTTCGAGCCCAAATTGAAAGGGAGGATCCAGACGGAATACGTATACCAGCACCTTGATGCGCATCTTGACGGATACCAAAAGAGAGAAGATCGGGCCAAGCCCTGGGGAACGGCCCATGCAGTTTTGTGTGCAGCTGATGTGATCAACGAACCTTTTGCAGTAATCAATGCAGATGATTTTTATGGGCAGGATGCATTTGCGAAGGCCTATACTTTTTTAACAGGTTCATGCAATGAGAAACATTACTCCATCATTGGATATCAATTGAAGCAAACACTATCAGATTATGGCACTGTCAACAGAGGAGTTTGTACCGTTAATGAAATGAACGATCTTATAGGGGTGACAGAGCGGTTGAATATTGCAAGAAAAGATGGTGGTGTGGGTTGCGATGATGGTCTTCAGCCAGCTGAGCTTGACGAGGATACCATTGTTTCAATGAATTTCTGGTGCTTTGATCCTTCTGTGTTTCAATACTCTTCAAAGCTGTTTCAACAATTCCTTACAGAAAGGGGGCAGGAGGAAAAGTCAGAATTTTTTATTCCCATCGTTGCTGACCAATTCATCCGCGATGGGGAAGGCAGGGTGGAAGTTATTCCAACCAGTGCCATTTGGTTTGGCGTAACCTATAAGAATGATGCCCCTGCAGTAAAGGCGGGCATTGACAAATTGTTGGCAACAGGAGAATATCCAAGCAGTCTTTGGCACTGATCTGTTAATGGTTACCCCAGGACAACTTTTACCATATAAACATGGTCTTGGACTTTCTTGACCTGTTGGGTCCGGTTGATTCCTTTGATGGATGATGTGTTGCGGAGTTTGATGTTGATATCCTTATCAGCCTCTTTCAATGTTTCAACAAGCTGGAAAATATTCTTCGATTTGGTGGCAAAAACAACCCCATTCGCTGAAGCCTGACGGGCGTTCAAGATACCTATCACTTCTCCGTTTTTGTTGAATACAGGGCCTCCGCTGTTTCCAGGATTGGCACTAATGGTTATTTGGCAAGACATGGTATCACCCTCCAGACCTGTCCTCGCACTCAAGTAACCTTCGTTGTAAACAATTTCATCCTTGGGGTATCCAAGTGTGTAAACTGCTTCTGATAAATCGGTTTGTAGGCGGGTAAAGCCATAGGGCAACTGTTTGGGAGACTGAAAGTCCTGGTCATTGATTTTGATGACTGCAATATCTGCGTTGGCATCCTGGTGAACGATTTCAGCCAGGAAGTCTTCACCCTGAATGCTTTGGACATAAATCTTTTTTGCGCCTTTCAGCACGTGTGCACTGGTAACAAGATAACCCTTGGGGTCGATCATGAAACTGGTACCGCCAAATTTTACATCTGAACCTGGTGCAATTTTCGTCCTGAATTTGTTGAACTCAGCCCGTTGGTTGCTGGATTGCTTTTCAAGGTTGCTTACCTTCCTTCTTAATTCTTCAATATCCCTGAAAGGGGTTTTGGGGGTGAAAATGGTCATCATCCCACTGATAAAAAGTGCTGTGATACCTGCAATTGATGCTGCTACAGCAACGACCCTGCGGTATTTGTTCCACATGTTGACAATGCGGGTACCTGTTGTCAACTGTAGTTCTTTTATTTCTCCTGACTCCTGCATGGTATGATGGGTGTCATAAAGGTTGGACTTGAACCTTCTGATTTCGCCGTAACGGCCCATTTGCTCAAGGAAATAATGGTATTCTACTACAGTTTGATCCAATTCAGGGTTGTTCTTTCTCATTTCCTCAAAGGCAAGCTGCTCCTCAGGACCCATCTCCGCAGTAAGATATCTTTCTACCACTTCCGCCAATTCGAGTTGTTCCATTATATATACAATTAAGCGTTTTTATATTGGGCAAAGAAGAGCTTTTTTAGCCTGACCAGGCATTTGTATTTCTGGTTCTTTGCATTGTCTGCGTTGGTATATCCAAAAAAGCTTGCTATTTCAAGCATGTTTTTCCGGTGTACATAAAAGGCTTCAATGAGGCTTTTACAGGGTTCTCCAATCTTTCCCATGGCCGTTCGCATGGTCTGGTACTGGAGGCTCAGCTTATCATGTTCCTCAATATCATCCTCCACCTGCACAATCCTGTCAAAGTTCTCCACCTGGGTCTCTATTCGTCTGGAATGTTGTAACTTCTTGAGCCACAGTCTTCTGCAAACAGAATAAAGGTAAGTACGGATCTGACAGGTGAGTTCAAATTCGGGCAACCTTGATTTTTCATAGAGCACCATCATGGCTTCCTGAAAGATATCCCTGGCATCATCTTCTGTACCATTGTTATTGATGACAAAATGCTGGATCAGGCTGTAGTTTTCCTTGTAAACAGTCTCAATCGCGCCCTTGTCATTGTTGCCAATGGCCTTGAATAATTCCAATTCTTGTTCTGTAATAGCCACAATAATCTTTTTTTAATACCTGTACGGCCTTTTTGTAACCCACAAAAGAACAAAAAAAAATCTTTTAAATTTCGGGTTACTTTCTTTTACTTTGCGTATTAATTTACAATTATTCAATTTTAACATTCAAAAACCCAAAAGAATGAAAAAGTTTTTCGCAATCTTGGCTATCGTAGCTCTCGCATCATGTGGTGGTTCTTCTGAAACTCCAGCTGCTGACACAACTGCTGTTGCTGTTGACACAACTGCTGTAGTTGATACAACTGCTGTTGTTGACACTGCTGCTGCTGCTGCAGATACTACTGCTGCTGCCAAGTAATCTTTTTTTCATATGGCAAGCAATCGTTGAAGTCGTCCCGTTTCTACGGGATGACTTTTTTATTTTATTGATTATCAGCTCTTTGTCTTGTTTGCTTCCCTTTCTCGCTGAATAAGTTTACCTTTGCAAAAAGTATTTAATATGAGTTTTGAAGCGTTAGGCATTGAAGAGTCGTTATTGCAAGGTATTCATGCCCTTGGGTTCACCGAACCCACCCCCATTCAGGAAAAAGCTATTCCCATTCTATTGAGCGGTACAAAGGACTTCGTCGGCCTGGCCCAAACGGGTACAGGCAAGACAGCAGCCTTTGGACTTCCCCTTTTACAGTTGGTCGACAGTGAAGCACGCCACCCCCAAGCTTTGGTGGTATGCCCAACCCGTGAGCTTTGCATGCAGATCACCAAAGACATTGCAAAATTTTCCCTTCACAAGAAATCCATCAAGTCTGTAGCCGTTTATGGCGGTGCTTCTATTGGTGACCAAATCAGGGACCTTAAAAGAGGTGTACAAATTGTAGTCGCCACTCCCGGTCGATTGATTGACCTCATTGAGCGCAAGGCCATCAACCTCGAAAACATCAACTATATCGTATTGGATGAGGCCGATGAGATGTTGAACATGGGTTTCAGGGAAGACATCGAGTTTATCCTTGGTAATACGCCCAATAAAAACAGCATCTGGCTTTTCAGCGCAACCATGCCTTCAGAAGTAAAGCAGGTAAGCAAGCGTTTCATGACCACGCCTGCTGAAGTGACCATTGGAAAGGCCAATTCCTCAAATGTAAACATTGACCATCAGTATTATACCACATCAGGGGTTAACCGCTACCATACCCTGAAAAGGATCATCGATTTCAATCCTGGTATTTATGGCATTATTTTCACCCGTACCAAGGCAGATGCACAAAGCATTACAGAATCACTGATCAGGGAAGGCTATGATATTGAAGCCCTTCATGGTGACCTGACGCAGGCCCAGCGAGACAAGGTCATGGCACGTTTCAGGGAGAAAAGCCTTCAGTTGTTGATTGCTACAGATGTTGCCGCCCGAGGGATTGATGTTCAGGGCATTACCCATGTTATCAACTATGAGCTTCCTGATGATCCGGAAGTCTATACCCATCGAAGTGGCAGAACAGGCCGTGCAGGAAACAGTGGTATCTGTATATCAATCATCAGCCAGCGCGAAGCCTATAGGTTGCGCCAGATTGAGAAGTTGCTGAACAACCGCTTTCACAAACTCGACATTCCTTCCGGCAAAGACGTTTGCAGAAAGCAGTTCTTCCATTTTATCGATAAAATGTTGAAAGCAGACATCAGCCATGGAGAATATGAAACCTATATTCCTTTGCTCCGCGAGAAATTTGTGGACATGGAGAAGGAAGAGATCCTCACAAGGGTTGCTGCGCTGGAATTTGACCGATTCCTTCAGTATTATGAGAATGCAGCTGATTTGAATGTAAGGGACGATCGCAGGGCTGAAAGAACCAGCGACCGGTTTAATGAGCGTTCAACCGACAGGCGTGAGCCAGGGGGAAGAAGAATGGAGCGTTCATCTTCTGATCGTGGTGGAGCAGGTTATAAGAAGCTTTTCATCAATCTTGGAACCAAGGATGGTTTCTACAAAGCAAGTTTTTTGCAGTTCATTCTTGATCTCAGTGACCTGAAGAAAGAGGTTCTGGGCAAGATTGACATGAAAGAAATGAACAGTTGGGTAGAGATTGAAACTGGCGCGGCCAATCAAATGATCAAGATGATTGATGGCAAAAAATTCAAGGGCAGACAGATCCGGATGAACGATGCCGACAGTGGAGGTCCAAGAAAGAGATTTTAATTTGATTTTTGAAAATGTTTTAAGTTTCTTATATTTGCATAGATGATATCGAACAGAACCCGTTACTTCTTTTATTTTTATTACTACTTTACCGGTGGTACGGGAACTTTTTGTTGAAAATCAAATATTAAACACAACATCAACATAAGGATCCCGGCTAACCCCCGGGATTTTTTTTTAAGCAAAAACCAATGAGCGAAAAAAAATTGGAAAAGACATCAAAGCAGGGGGGGAGTAAAAAAACGCAGCCCCAATTGCCTGTGGCCATACAGGGGTATGAGGGCAGTTTTCACCAGGTAGCTGCAAGGTCTTTTTATGGAAAGAACGTCCAGATTCTACCTTGTGCAACGTTCACTGAGGTAATCAAGCAGGCATCAGATAAAAAAACCACCATGGGTGGCATCATGGCCATTGAAAATTCCATTGCCGGCAGTATTTTGCCCAACTACAATCTTCTCCAAAAGTCAGACCTCTTCGTTGCGGGAGAAGTTTACCTGCAAATTGACCAGCACCTGATGGTCAATCCTGGGGTAAAACTAACCGATATAAAAGAAGTGCATTCTCATCCAATGGCACTTCAGCAGTGCCTCGGATTCCTGAACCCGAAAGGCTGGAAATTGATTGAAACAGAGGATACAGCACTTAGCGCCAAGCATGTTCATCTAAGGAAAAGCAAGCATGTTGCAGCGATTGCCGGAAAGCTGGCTGCAGAATTGTTTGGTTTGGACATCATCGCACCCAAAATTCATGATGTCAAAAACAATTATACCCGATTTCTGATCCTCCAACAAAGTCCTTCTGAGGTGGAGGGGGCCAACAAGGCATCAATCAATTTTCATACGGATCATGCAAAAGGAAGGCTGTCTGAAGTCTTGACGCTGATAGCAAAAGAAGGCATCAACCTGAGCAAGCTTCAATCATTTCCGATTGCCGGAAGCAAGTTCAAGTATGGGTTTCATGCGGATCTTGAATTTGAAGCCATTGGCCAATACAAAAAACTGATAGGAAAACTGGAAAAGAAGACGGAATACCTCAGGGTATTGGGTGTTTATAAAAAAGGAAAATTCAACAAGTAGGATCATGATCAATGTTTCATCACGATTGAATGGTATTGGTGAATATTATTTTTCATCAAAGTTGAGGGAGATCGAAGAACTCAATAAAGCCGGTCATCAGGTTGTCAACCTGGGGATAGGAAGCCCTGACCTGCCACCACATCCATCTGTGGTTGAGGCTTTGCACCAGGAAGCGGCCAAGCCCAATACCCATGCCTACCAGTCTTATAAGGGATCTCCTGTGCTGCGCAATGCCGTTTCGGCCTGGTACAGCAAATGGTATCAGGTGGAGGTGGATCCGAATACAGAAGTGCTGCCCCTGATTGGGAGCAAAGAGGGCATCATGCACATTTGCATGACTTACCTGGATCAGGGAGATGCGGCCCTAGTACCCAACCCAGGCTATCCAACCTATACCAGTGCAGTGAAGTTGGCGGGTGGAGAAGTGCTGGCTTACCGGTTGGAGGAAGCACATGATTGGCATCCTGATATCAATGCCTGGAAACAAATGATTGAGCTTTACAATTCCCAATCGAACGGGAGGGTTAAATTGCTTTTTCTGAATTACCCTCATATGCCTACTGGCCAGTTGCCGGACAAGCAATTGTTGCAGGAGATCATTGATTTTGCCAAAGCCAATGACATCTTGATTGTTCACGACAATCCCTATAGCTTTATCCTCAATGATGAACCATTGAGCCTATTTGCATTTGACAAGGCCAAGGAGGTTGTTGTGGAGCTCAATTCACTGAGTAAATCCCATAACATGGCTGGATGGCGTGTGGGAATGATTGTGGGCTCATCAGCACACATCAATGCCATATTGCGGTTTAAGAGCAACATGGATTCAGGCATGTTTTTACCTGTACAGCTTGCTGCAGCAAAAGCATTGGAATTGGATCAGGACTGGTTTGATCATGTAAATAAAATATATGCGCAACGCAAGGAGCAGGCCCTGGTCTTGCTTGATTTGCTTGGATGCAGCTATTCAAAAAATCAAGTGGGCATGTTTGTCTGGGCGCGTATCCCCAGCCATTATGCATCAGGTTTTGCATTGAGTGATGCCGTCCTTGAAAAAGCACGTGTCTTTATTACACCTGGTGGAATATTTGGCGATGCTGGAAATGAATATGTGCGGGTTAGTCTTTGCAGCAAGAAGGAGATTCTGGCGGAAGCCATTGATCGTGTAAGAGAAACATTCACAAAACAATAATTTTCATCATACCATTCAACCATGAAAAAAAATTTTGCTATTGTAGGTGTGGGATTGATCGGAGGGTCACTGGCGCTCAAGTGCAGAAAAAATGGGTTGGCCAATAGGATTGTTGGTGTTGACAGCAACCAGGAGCATGGCATGAAAGCCATCGAACTGGGGCTTGTTGACGAGATGATGCCATTGGATGAGGCTATCCTCATGGCGGATGTGATTGTGTTGGCTGTTCCTGTAGGTGTCTTGTCTACCTTGATTCCTTACGTGTTGGACAGGGTATCGCATCAGGTGGTGATCGACATGGGCTCAACCAAAAGCCAGCTCGCCAACCTTGTGAAAAATCATCCCCACAGGGGAAGGTTCGTAGCCTCTCATCCCATGTGGGGTACAGAGTATAGTGGCCCTACCGCGGCTGTTGAAAATGCATTTGAAGACAAGGCAGTTATCCTTTGCGATGCCAGTGAAAGTGATCCTGATGCATTGGAGATGGCAACTGAAATTTTTAAGGCATTGAAGATGCGCATCATCGAAATGGATGCCAATGACCATGATCTTCATGCAGCCTATGTAAGTCATATTTCTCACATAACATCCTTTGCGCTGGCCAATACGGTTTTGGAAAAAGAGAAAGAAGACAATGCCATTTTTGAAATGGCCAGTGCAGGTTTTGAGAGCACTGTACGTTTGGCAAAAAGCAGTCCTGAAATGTGGACACCCATCCTGATGCAAAACCGTGAAAATATTCTTGATGTACTCAATGAGCATATTACCCAATTGAGAAAATTCAAATCATGCCTTGAAAAAGAGAACTGGGAATACCTCAATGAGTTGATGAGCAAAGCAAACCAGATCCGCAGGATCATACACTAATACACTTAAACCTTCCTTATTTAATCCTTAATTTTACAAAATGGAATCAACTGAAACAACCCAACAATCAGCAGTTCAGGCCGCTTGGAACAAAAGACCCCTGATCATTTCAGGTCCTTGCAGTGCAGAAACCGAAGAGCAAGTAATTGAAACCGCAGAACGTCTTGCCAAGACAGGCAAAGTAGATTTGCTGCGCGCTGGAATCTGGAAACCACGTACCAAGCCTGGTATGTTTGAAGGCATTGGCGCCAAAGGGTTGCCATGGCTTCAAAAAGCAAAAAAACTTACTGGCTTGCCTACAACAGTTGAAGTGGCTACCGGTAAACAAGTTGAAGATGCCCTGACTTTTGATGTTGATGTATTGTGGATTGGAGCAAGAACGACCGTGAACCCTTTCAGTGTGCAAGAAGTGGCCGATGCCTTGCGCGGTGTTGATGTTCCTGTATTGATCAAGAATCCCATCAACCCTGATCTTGAGCTATGGCAAGGGGCTGTGGAGCGCGTATCAAGGGCTGGCATCAAACAAATCGGATTGATCCATCGTGGATTTTCTTCTTACGGCAACACAGAATTCAGGAACGCTCCCATGTGGCATCTTGCCATTGAAATGAAGCGCCGGATGCCGGGTATGCCCATTATCAATGATCCTTCACATATTTGTGGACGCAGGGATATTTTGCAGGCAACTGCACAGAAGGCAATCGACCTCGATTTTGATGGTTTGATGATTGAAAGCCATATTGATCCTGATAATGCCTGGAGTGATGCCAAACAGCAAATCACACCTGAACGTCTTGCAGAAATGTTATCAGCCATCAGCTGGAGAAAAGAAGATGTTCCATCTGAATCTTATCATGCAGCATTGGATAAACTCCGTGAGCAAATCAATCATATTGATGATGAATTGATGCAATTGATTTCACAAAGGATGTCCATTGCAGAAAAAATTGGAGAATACAAGCGAAACAACAATGTTACCATCCTTCAGGCAACCCGTTGGAATGAAGTGCTAGACAAGGCATTGCTGAAAGCTGGTAAGGTTGGTCTGAGTGAAGAATTCATCGCCCGGTACATGGATGCCATCCACATGGAAAGCATCAACAGGCAGAATAAAATCATGAATGACTGATTTTCATGAACAAGAAAAAATTTACATTTTCAAGCGCCTCGGTTGATTTTTATTTTGATGCTTTGTTCAGCAGGCTGGATACAGTTGTAGACCGGAAAAAAGCAATCATCATCACCGATGCCAATATTTTTGA
>JAIPBY010000080.1 GCA_021738605.1 Chitinophagaceae bacterium
CCTGATGTGTATGTGCATTGCGAAAAATGCAATGGGAAGCGCTACAACCGTGAAACCTTGGAAATCCGTTATAAAGGAAAATCAATCAGCGATGTGCTCGACATGACAGTGGATGAGGCGGTTGAATTCTTTCAGCAAATTCCTTACCTGTATAGAAAAGTGAAGGTGTTGCAGGAAGTTGGATTGGGCTATATCACCCTTGGTCAATCTGCTGTAACCCTTAGTGGTGGAGAGGCACAGCGTGTTAAGCTCTCTACAGAACTTTCCAAAAAAGATACTGGTAAGACTTTTTATATTTTGGATGAGCCCACAACAGGCCTTCATTTTCAGGACATCAACCTGTTGTTGAATGTGTTGAATAAATTGGTCAACCGGGGCAACACTGTTTTGGTGATTGAACACAACCTGGATGTGATCAAAGTGGCAGATCATATCATTGACCTTGGCCCTGAAGGGGGCGATGGTGGCGGTACTATTTTATATGAAGGAGATCCTATTGGATTGCTGAAGGTCAAGGGCAGTCATACCGCGAAGTTTTTGAAAATTGAATTGGATGCCTGATCAATAGCAAAAGGCATGAGCGCTCCTGCGTCATGCCTTGCCTAGTGAATGAAAAGAAACAGGATCCTCTCACATTTTCACTGGGTACAGTATCCAACCTGTCGAACTAAAACCGTATGATAGGACATTTAACATCGCTACCTCTTCCGTAATCATTGTATTGCTCGTTTCTTCCAAGCCTGATGCTGATTTTCACGGAAGATGCATAGTATGCATCATTATTTGTAGGGGTTCCTCTTTTTGCGCCAATACCAAAACCGGGTCTGTAATTTCCGCCATTGGCAAAAGCAGATTTGTTGGCCATCTGGACTGCCTGTTTGGCTTTTTCAGTTCCATCTCCAAAGTAGGCGTAGAAATCTTCGTTGCTGATGTAGTTGGTACTGACATCATCAATGTAATCAGTAAAGGTTTTCCTGTTGATGATCTCAAAAGAGAAGGCTATGTTCTGGTTCACAAAATACTTTACACCAACTCCGTAAGGAATATTTATCTGAGTAAGGCTGTATTCTTTTTTGTCTGGGAAGGCCGGCATTCCCTGACCCTCTGTTCTCAAGGGTTTCAGGTCTACCCAGATCTTGCTTCCATCAGCTGTTTCATATTGTCCTTGTGGGTTGAAGTGGAATGCACCAATACCCAACAGTGCATAGGGCCTTATGCGGTGCAGTACATCTTCCGGATCATACTCAAACAATGCTGTAGGGTAGATTTCTGCAGCGATGAATCCTTCCTGTATATCAGACCTGAAATGTTGGTTTCTTGCTTTTCTAGCCTCTTCCATTCCGCCTTTTCCAGCGATCAGGCTATCAGCTCCCTGCACTTTGCCCATGTTGAAAGAAAGCCTGAAGTTGATGAATTCAGCAGGGCGATAGCCAAGATGGAATCCAGTCATGAATTTGGTGAGGGAAATCATGTTGTCTTTGAGAAAGGGTCCGCCTTTGCCACTGTTGCCGCCGAGATCTCCAAGAAAATTGGATGGGCCATAAGTGAAGCCGTATTCGAATCGGGATTGTTGAGCCTTTGTAGTGCCAGTGTCGAAAACGACAATTAAGGCAATGAGACATAATGTCCTACACAGGCTGTGTAGAATAGCTTTCATGGGTACGGATTTTAGGAGTAGGGTCTTTTGGACATTATTGAAACGGAAGCTTTATGGAAATATTATGTTAAAGCTTCATTAACAACCAAAAATGAGGCAATTGTATGGGGTTGAGTACGTATTTCTACGCCCTTCTTAGCATTTTGATGTGAGGAATATCATCCTCCATGTATGTTTCGCTGCATTGCACGAAACCGAGACTTTCATAAAATCTTTTGAGGTAAAGTTGTGCGCCAATTTTGATGGGTAATGTTCCATAGAGGCGGATGGTTTCCCGGATGGCGTTTTCCATCAGCGCTATTCCTGCACCTTTCCCGCGATAACGGGGAGATCCTACCACCCTTCCAATGGAAGGTTCATCATAGGCAAGCCCGGGAGGCAGGATTCTGCATGCAGCAACCAGCTCATCATTCAAACGACCTTGTAAATGGCTTGAATCCTGGTCTTTGTCATCCATGTCCAGGAAAATGCATTGCTGTTCAACAACAAATACCTCACTTCTCAGCTTTAGAATATCATAAAGTTCTGCGGGTGTTAATTCCGTGAAGGATTTGATGGTCCATTCTATAGTTGACATGCATTAGACAATTATGAAACAAAATTACGCCAAACAAAAGCATGTAGCAATCCTCTATATAGTTTTCCACTCCATTTGAAAACAATTAATTTTGTAAGACCAATCATACTATTACTACAAGGCCCACCATATTACAAAATCCCATCGAATACCTCAAGGGTGTAGGTCCGTTGAGGGCAGACATGCTCAAAAAGGAATTGCAGATTTTTACGTTTGAAGACCTCTTGAGTCATTTTCCCTACAAGCACCTGGACAAGACCAATGTTCAGCCCATAGGACAAATCAGCCCTTCGATGGAATATATTCAGGTCAGGGGATTCATTGTTTCGATGGAAATTATTGGGGAGAGAAGGGCCCGGCGATTGGTTGCACAGTTTCGAGACCGAACGGGTATCCTTGAATTGACCTGGTTCCAGGGAATCAATTGGGTACAGAAAACACTTGCAGTTGGTGGGGAGTATCTTGCATTTGGCAAATTGGGTTTCTTTTTAGGGAAAGCTCAAATGACACATCCTGAACTGGAATCTGTCAAGGATACCAATGCTTCAGCCAAGCCTTCAATGGAGCCGGTCTATCCGGTAACGGAAAAGCTCAAGGCAAGAGGGCTGAATGGAAGGGCCATTGGAAAGCTGACTGAACAGCTGTTTTTATTACTGGACGAAAAACAAATTCCAGAAGTCTTGCCAAGATTTTTTCTCGAAAAGGAAAACCTCATTTCACGCTGGCAGGCTTTTAAGCAAATACATTTTCCTTCTTCTGCAGATGCCTACCAGCAAGCGGTATACAGGTTAAAGTTTGAGGAACTTTTTACGGCACAGCTGCGCCTGGGCATGTTGCGTTCTGCCAGGCACAGGTTTTCGCGAGGGGTGGTATTTTCCAAAGTGGGTGATTATTTTAATGATTTCTTCCATCAATTTTTACCCTTTCCACTGACCGGCGCTCAAAAGCGGGTATTGAAAGAGATCCGAATGGATACGGGTACTGGCAGGCAAATGAACAGGCTCCTGCAGGGCGATGTGGGAAGTGGAAAAACGATTGTGGCCCTGATGGCCATGCTCATAGCCATTGACAACGGTTTTCAGGCCTGCATCATGGCGCCAACCGAAATTCTGGCAAGACAACATTTTGACAATTTCACTTCCATGTTGGCGCCACTGGAGCTCCCTGTTGGGATCTTGACCGGTTCCACAAAATCAGCTGAGCGTAAAAAAATACTGGCAGGCATCCAGGATGGATCGTTGAAAATCATCATTGGTACACATGCGCTTATTGAGGATGTAGTGCAGTTCAGTAACCTGGGCCTTGCCGTGATCGACGAACAACACAAGTTTGGCGTTGCACAAAGAGCAAAGCTTTGGGGCAAGCATGCCATACCACCGCATATGCTGGTCATGACGGCGACACCCATCCCCAGAACCCTTGCCATGACCGCCTACGGCGATCTTGATTACAGTGTGATAGACGAGTTGCCGCCAGGGAGAACACCCATTTTGACGGTACACCGCCTGGATGATGCAAGGCCACAAGTCATGGATTTCATCAAGTCTGAAATCAAATTGGGTCGCCAGATTTATTTTATTTTCCCATTGATTGAAGCGAGCGAGAAAATGCAATATGAAGACCTGATGCAGGGGTATGAAAATGTGAAGGCCTGGTTTCCGGAGCCGCAATACTGGATCAGCATGGTTCATGGCCGAATGACCGGAGACCAGAAGGAGATGAACATGCGGCGATTCGTCAACCGTGAAACCCAGATCATGGTGGGCACCACTGTGATAGAGGTTGGTGTGAATGTTCCCAATGCCAGTGTGATGGTGATTGAAAGCGCGGAAAAATTCGGTCTAAGCCAGTTGCACCAGTTGCGCGGAAGGGTTGGCAGGGGAAGTGAAAAAAGTTATTGCATTCTCTTGTCCGGCAGCCAAGTGGGTAAGGATGCAAAAGACAGGCTGGGGGTGATGTGCGCCACCAACGATGGTTTCAAAATTGCTGAAAAAGACCTCGACCTTCGTGGCCCTGGCGATATTCAGGGAACAAGGCAAAGTGGTGCGCTAAGCTTCAGGATTGCAGACCTTATTGCAGACCGGGCAATTCTTGAAAAAGCCAAGGTTTACGCCGAGGAGCTCCTGGGATTAGACCCTGATCTTCATCTCGAGGAAAATGCCCCGTTAAGACATTTTTTAAAGGCTGAAAAAGGGGGCACCCTCTGGGGGAAGATTTCTTGATCTTGCTTAAACTGCTTAGAATAGCTTTTCATGAAGACGAGATATTTTTAGGTACACTTCACCTGAAAAATTTCAAAATGCAGTTTAGGACATTTAAATACCAATTATTAACATCTTTTAAGGTATTAAACTTTTACTTTTAAGCATTGTCATAAGTATATGAAAAGTTTTGTGCCTGCAATATTGGTATTTGTTGTGTTCCTGTGCAGGCAACCTGTTCAGTCTCAATCTTTTTATGCGTTGGATTTCATTGAAAATAAAGGGCAGTGGAAGGGGGATTTTAGGTTTAAAACAGTTGCAGGAAATGGAACCCTTTTTATCAGCAATCAGGGATATACCGTTTTGAAGAACAATCCCGAAGATTTCTCCGCCGTCATGGAATACATCCATGGACATCAAGATGAAAAAACAGCACCAGTAAAGATAACTCCCAATGTAAAGGATGGTGAAACTGAAACTGCTCTAGCCATAAGGTCACATGCTTACCATGTTAGATTTACCGGCAGCAATCAGGCTATTCAGTTTGTACCTGAAAAACCCACTGGGGAAAAATCTAATTATTTTTTGGGAGAAAACCCGGACCATTGGAAAATGGGCGTAGGCAGTTATGCCAGCATTCTTGGGAAGGGGCTTTATCCTGGTGTTGATATCCGCTATTACTCCAGTGGTGATCGGATGAAATATGATTTGTTGCTTGCCCCCGGGGCAAATCCAGCCAACATCCTCATGACCTATGATGGGGTTGACAAGCTCAGCATGAAAAACGGTCAGCTTGTTGTTTCCACTTCTGTGGGGGAATCAAAGGAACTTCCACCCTATGCATACCAAATCATCGGAGGACAAAAAAAAGAAGTTGCCTGTACGTATACGCTGAAGGGTAACCAGGTCAGCTTTTCCGTCAAGGAATATGACAAAAGCGTGTCTCTAATTATAGACCCAATACTTGTTTTTTCTACCTACACGGGAAGCAGAAGCAGCAACTGGGGTTTCACTGCAGCACCAGGCCCTGATGGAAGCCTGTATGCTGGAGGTATTGTATTTGGCGCTGGATATCCCCTGTCTACTGGAGCCTTTCAAACCGGTTTTGGCGGTGGAACTGGGCAGGGGAACATCAGTGGTGTAGATATAGGTATTACCCGTTTTAGCCCTGATGGAAGAACTAGGGTTTTTTCTACTTATTTGGGTGGAAGCGGGGATGAGTTTCCGCACAGTATTTTCGTTGATCCACAAGGGAATCCTGTAATCCTTGGAAGAACCACCTCTGCTAATTTTCCAACAAGAAATAACAACAAGGTGGGTACTTTGGGTGGTACTGATATTTTTGTATCCAAGCTTTCCTCAGATGGTACCATTTTATTGGGTGGTGTAGTCATCGGGGGTACTGGCCTTGATGGGGCCAACATGGATGCTGCCATCAGTCCAGGTCCCAAATCACTTTTGTACAATTACGGAGACAATGCCAGGAGCGAGGTAATACTGGACAAGGCGAACAATGTATATGTGGCATCCAGCACCTCCTCTAATGATTTTCCAATGAGGAATGCCAGCCAGGCCATATTCGGCGGTGGTCAGGATGGGGTATTGATGAAATTCAGCCCAGACCTTTCAACGATTTTTTTCAGTACTTATCTTGGTGGAAGTGATGATGATGCAGCATTTGTGTTGGCCCTCAATCCATTGAACAATTCCATATACGTGGCCGGTGCAACAAGAAGTAGCAACCTTCCTGGCATAAAAACAGGTACAATTGGCCCTTCATTGTTGGGTGGTGTAGATGGTTTTGTGACCGTTTTCAGCAATGCCGGTGCAAGGGGAATATGCAGTTTTCTTGGCACTGATGCAACCGATATTGTATATGGAATTCAGTTTGACCAGAAAGGGTTTCCCTATGTTATGGGCATCTCATTGGGCAGTTGGCCAGTGCGCAATGCTGCATACAGCAATCCCGGCGCCAGGCAATTCATTTCAAAGCTGACGCCCGACCTCACTGGATATGTATACTCAACTGTATATGGTACTGCAGCCATTGTGCCCAATATTTCACCTGTGGCATTTCTGGTTGACCGATGTGAAAACGTCTATGTTTCAGGATGGGGTGGTAAACTCAACCTTTGTTACAATGGGGCATTTGATACCCGTACCATTGGTACAGGCGGCATGCCATTGGCTGGTAACCCCATCCAGAGCTATACAGACAACAAGGATTTTTATTTCTTTGTTTTGGAAAAAGATGCTACCAAACAATTATATGGTTCATTTTTTGGACAACAAGGTGGAGAAGGTGATCATGTGGATGGTGGCACAGCAAGGTTCGATAACAAAGGAGCCATTTACCAGGCAGTTTGTGCCAATTGTGGCGGCACCAATATCTGTGCGCGTGATCCCATCAGGCGTCCAATGATCGTTACTCCTGGCGTTGTTGCACCCGCCAATGGAGCCCTGGGTTCCGGAGGTGCAGGCGAATGCAACCTGGCTGCTTTCAAGATCAATTTTGAATTTGATGGAGTTAAGGCAGGAGCCCTTTCTATCATTGAAGGAGTTGCCAACGATACTGCTGGCTGCCTGCCACTGACAGTCGATTTCACCGACAGCATTGCCGTTGGTAAAAGCTATGAATGGAGTTTTGGGGATGGTTCTCCAGTAGTCACAGGTTCAGATCCTGAGCGAAGCCATACCTTTACAGTTGCTGGAAATTATAGGGTAAGACTGGTTTCTATTGACAATGAGCGATGCATCCCAAGGGATACTTCCTATATCACCATCCGGGTCAGAACAGACAAAGCTATACTGAGTGCTGTTGGAGGAAAGCTTCCGCCTTGTCAAAGCCTGGCATATCGTTTTACCAATACCTCAATTGCTCCAGCTTCCAGGCCGTTCACCGATACCTCGTTCATTTGGGATTTTGGTGACAACTCTCCAAAAGTAAAAACTGGTAAAGTCAATGTTGACCATACTTTTCCGGCTGTAGGCACTTACAAGGTGAGGCTTTACCTGAATGATACAGCCTACTGCAATGCAAACGATGTAGAGGAATTTACCGTTTCTATTTCCCCTTTGGTCAAGGCAGGCTTTACCACCCCCGCATTGGGTTGTTTACCCCATAGGGCAACATTCAAGAATACCAGTCTGGCAGGGCAAACCTTCCGATGGGACTTTGGGGATGGATCTTCCTTCACAGGCCCCAATCCTCCTGTTCGCCTCTACAATAGACTTGGTGATTACACGGTAACGTTGATTGTAACCGATCCTGCTACCTGCAACCTTAGCGATACAACCCGTTTCGTAATTTCAGTAAAGCCCAAGCCAGTCGCTTCATTCAGCTTTGCACCTAATCCTCCAAAAGAAAATGTGCCAACCCAATTCACCAATCTCTCTTTCGGAGCAAAATCTTATTATTGGGAATTTGGGGATGGAGATACGTCCCGACTTACCAATCCGCTTCATCTTTATGAAAGATCTGATACGTTTAGTGCGTGTATGGTTGCATACAATGAATTTGGCTGTACCGATACCGTATGCACCAAGGTGGTTACGCTCATCAAACCCGTAGTGGATGTTCCTTCAGCGTTTACACCCAATGGTGATGGAAAGAACGACAAGGTATTTGTGCGCGGATTTGGAATTGCGCAGATGAACTTTAGGATCTATAACAGGTGGGGGCAGGTTGTTTTTGAATCAGGTTCTCCATCCTATGGGTGGGATGGAAAATTCAAAGGGGCACTGCAACCCATGGATGCCTATGCATATACGCTGATTGTGCAGTTTGGTGATGGGACAATCGTCAACAAAAAAGGCGATATTACATTAATACGGTAGAGCATACGATATAAGCAGTTGAAACGATGTATATGGGATTGAAAAAAATGAAATGGATGGTCTTGGCAATGCTTGTCATGCTTTTGCATGCACAGGCATTTGCCCAGGATCTTCATTTTTCTCAGTTTTTCAATTCACCATTGTCAACCAATCCTGCCAACACAGGGTTCATTCCTGTTGCTGATTATCGCCTGGGGGCGCATTACAGGGACCAATGGACATCCATTCCAGTTCCCTACAAGACAATCAGCATATTTGGTGATTTCCAGTTCATGCGGGACAGGTTCAGGAGTGGCTGGATGGGGCTTGGGGGAATGATTTTGCAGGATGTAGCAGGAACCGGGAATTTAAAATCGACTAAAGCCTATGCATCCGTCGCCTATCACCAGATGTTGGGCTCTACTGGTTTGTTGTCTGCAGGATTTAATCTTGGCTATGCGGGTAAGCAAATCAGTGCAGACAAGTTAACGTTTGACAACCAGTGGAATGGAAGGTTTTTTGATGGAGCTACCCCGAGCGGAGAAATTTTACAGAGCAATTCTATTGGGTATTTTGATCTACAGGCCGGGTTGAACTATGCCTATTTTCCCAGTGATCATGTATACCTCCATGCAGGGTTTAGCATGCATCATCTGAATAAGCCTCAGGAAACTTTTTTTGCTTCTACACCCAATTATGACAATACCATCACACCGCGGTCTATATTTTTTGCAGATGCAGTGGTAAAATTGAACAACCGGGTAATCCTTACACCCAGCATTTATTACAGCCAACAGGCAAATGCCTCTGAATTTGTTGGTGGGCTGCAAATGAATTACAATGTTGTTGGTGCCGGAGATCAGCAGCTCATCGGCGCCATGTTTTTCCGTCCAGGGGACGCTTATATTCCCATGATTGGTTACCAATGGAAAAGTTTCAAGTTCATGTTCAGCTATGATGTATCCAACTCTCCATTGAAATACTTCAACAACAGCAGGGGTGCATCAGAAATGTACATGCAGTATGATGGCATCTATTCTACCATGTACGGCGGAGGAAGACAGAGCATGTGCCCTACTTTTACAACGGGTTTTTGACGTTTAGGTCTTCGAAGAGCGCCGCTACCAATGCTAAAGGGGTGTCGAATGTGTTGATTCTTTTCCAGATTGGATCATAGAGAAAGCCATTGTCGGCAAGCAACTCCATGTGTTTGATCAGGTGGTCATAAAAACCGCCAGAGTTGAGGATGTATATTTTTTTGTCATGAATGCTCAGCTGGTTCCAGGTCAGCATCTCAAACATTTCATCAAGGGTTCCAAAGCCTCCTGGTAAAACAATACCAGCAATTCCCATCTCATACATGGTTCTTTTTCTTTCATGCATATCTTTGGTGATGATCAGTTTGGTGAGGCTTTCGTGTTCGTGTTCCCAAGCGAGCAACATCTCAGGGATAACACCGGTAACATGGGCCCCATTGGCAAGTGCACTATTGGCAAGGTCTCCCATGATGCCTTTTTTCGAGCCGCCATATACAATGTCAAGCCCGATAAGGGCTAATTCTTTGGCCAATGTTGCAGCATCTGAAGCATAAATTGGGTTTGACCCATGCTTCGAACCACAGAAGACAGCAACCGCTTGGCGTATTGGGATGGTCATTGGTTTTATTTCTTCTTGTAATCACCCCTCTTCCAAGAGCGGATGAATTCTCCCCACGCGAAGGGGTTAAAGATGTTCATGGGAGGTGCCTGGCCGGTATAATAATATTTTTGGGCACTCCTGGCAAGGTTCATGTTAACTGATTCCTTACCATCATTGGGAAGGGTTCGCATGAGCATTCTCCTGGTTGCCATGTCGGTATTCCTTCGGGCAATCTCAATGTTGTCGTCTGGTACGTCCGTGCCCACAAAATCCCTTTCAAACTGCTCTCTTGAGGGCCTGGGCTTGATGATGGCGGCAGGAAGGAAAGAGGTATCATTGACCATCAATTGGATGATACTGAATTGATTGCCCTCCATGTTGGTGGGAATCTTCGTAATCTTATTTTTGAAACCAATGCAACTGAACTCAATTTCGTCACCCTTCAATACCACAATCGAGAAAACACCCTGGCCATTGGTGAGGGTACCCCTTCCGGTACCTTTTACGAGTATACTTACCGCTGGAAGGCCCCGTAAGCTGTCTGCTGTCATCACCACACCATAAAGCTGTACCACGGTATCCTTAAAAGTTTCAAACTGTGCCTTCGCTGCAAATGGCATAAAAACCATGATCATTAAGGATTGCCTGAGTAGTTTTTTCATCCAATTCATTCTTTCACAAATTAAGTGCATCTTTTCCATAAACAAAGTAGCACATGATTGGTTATTTTTGCAGTTCCTAGGATTTTTTAACAATTTATATTTATGGGCACAGAAG
>JAIPBY010000081.1 GCA_021738605.1 Chitinophagaceae bacterium
GTGATGATGGCGGGTAAGGTAGCCGTTGTTGGAGGTTATGGTGATGTGGGCAAGGGTTCAGCTGCTTCTCTTTTAGGAGCCGGATGCCGTGTAATTGTAACAGAAATTGATCCGATTTGTGCTTTGCAGGCCGCCATGGATGGCTTTGAAGTGAAAAGAATGATCGACGCTGTAAAAGAGGCTGACATCGTGGTTACCGCTTCTGGTTGCCGCGACCTAATCACTGGAGCCCATTTCAAGGCCATGAAAGACAAGGTCATTGTTTGTAACATCGGGCATTTTGACATTGAGATTGATGTTGCCTGGTTGAATACCAACTATGGTGATACAAAAGATACCATCAAGCCACAGGTAGATATTTACAACGTGGATGGCAAAGACATCATTCTTTTGGCTGAAGGCCGCTTGGTCAACCTTGGTTGTGCTACAGGTCATCCCAGCTTTGTGATGAGTAACTCATTTACCAACCAAACCCTGGCGCAGATCGAACTCTGGACGAACAACGCCCAGTACGATAAGAATGTGTATGTTCTGCCCAAGCACCTGGACGAGAAAGTTGCCATGTTGCACCTTTCTAAAATAGGTGTGGTCCTGGATGAACTGACTACCGAGCAGGCTGACTACCTTGGCATTGCCAAGAGCGGTCCGTTTAAGGGAGAGCAATATAGATACTAGTAAATGTTGAGAGAAGTTAAGAGAGGTTGAGGGAGGTTGAACCTATTTTTTCTAAAGGTAGATGGGTTCAGTCCCTTTTTCCTTCCCTACACCTCTCTACACCTCTCTACACTTCTCTAAACCCACTTCAACCCCATATGCCCCGCCTCTCCGTCAATATCAACAAAATAGCCACCATCAGAAACAGCAGGGGCGGCAACAACCCCAACCTGATCAAGGTTGCGTTGGATGCCGAGCAGTTTGGTGCGGAGGGTATTACGGTTCATCCAAGACCAGATGAGAGGCATATCCGATACGCGGATGTAAGAGAGCTGAAAAAGGTGCTCACCACAGAGTTCAACATTGAAGGGAATTGCAGGGAGGAGAAATTTATTCAGCTGGTTCTTGAGGTAAAGCCAGATCAGGTTACCCTTGTTCCCGATGCGGAAGGCCAGCTGACCTCAGATCATGGGTGGGATACAGTCAAACACCGGGATTACCTCACAGAAATGATTGATATTTTCAAGTCAGCCGGCATCAGGACCAGTATTTTCTGTGATCCAGACCCAGCCATGGTAGAAGGTGCAGCACTCGCTGGCACTGACAGGATTGAGCTCTACACAGAATCCTATGCCCATCATTTCAAAACCGACAGGGCATCCGCCATCGCCCCTTATGTTGCAGCAGCCGAAACAGCAAAGGCTTTGGGCATGGGGATCAATGCCGGCCATGACCTAGACCTTGACAATCTTCATTACCTGGTCCATGAGATTCCTTTTATCGATGAAGTAAGCATTGGGCACGCACTTGTTTGCGATGCACTATATTTGGGCCTTGAAAATACCATTCAACTGTACAGACGGCAGTTGATCCATTGAACCAATCAAATTTCAAAACGTTATTCAAAAAAAAGCACATGAAACATCTACTCTACGCAACAATGTTCCTCTTGTTTTCTTCCTTCAGTATTTCCTTGCTGGCGCAAAATGCAAAACCCAGCCCTGCGGTAAGTGCTACAGGAAAAGCTGGTGATGCTAACGTCACCATCAATTATGGCGCCCCTTCTGTCAAAGGCAGAAAGATTTGGGGAGAATTGGTTCCTTTCGGAAAAGTTTGGAGAACTGGTGCCAATGATGCCACCACTTTTGAAATTGATGCAGATGTCAAAATAGAAGGTCAGCCCCTGGCCAAAGGAAAATATGCCTTGTTCACGATTCCTGAAGAAAACGAGTGGACCATCATTTTCAACAAAAACCCAAAACAATGGGGTTCATACAGCTACAAGCAAGAAGAAGATGTTTTGAGGGTAAAAGTGAAGGCTGGCAAATCTTCTTCCTTCAATGAAAAACTGGCTTATGAAGTTTCTGGAAACAAGGTTTTCATCCGTTGGGAAAATGCGGAAGTTGCTTTCAAAGTGAAATAAGCAATCTACCAATATCATTTGAGGCATTCCAATCTTTTGGAATGCCTTTTTTATTTCTGGTCGCTCAACCACTGGAGAAAAGCAGGCATAACCCTGCCCCAGGTTGATGTATCATGGCGGCCATCAGCGATTTCGAGATAATGGATATCCTGCCCTTTTCTGTATCCGATGGCTTCCAGTTCGGCGATGATCCCCATGGTATCATCAATGGAATCAATGATGCCATTCTTGTTCCTGTCCTCCTTTTCATCCAAGGCGCCTACCTGTAAAAAAAACTTCCTGTTCTCATGATAGGCAGTCTTCCTCACTTTAGCGTGCATGATCCTATCCCGCTCTTCCACATAGCCATCTTCCAAAGATTTGGATCGCCACCAGAAGGATCCGCTGAATACGCCAACAGCACTAAATTCCAGCGGATGATCAATGGCCATATCAAAAGCCATCAGTCCACCCAGGGAAAACCCAGCAAGGTATTTTTTATCGAACGCGAGTGCATTTGTTTTTTGATGTAGCAAGGGTATCAACTCTTTCAATATAAATGATGCGTGAGCTCCGGCACTTGCTCCCCTTTGCATAAAATCTGGAAAGCCCGCAACACCGTACTCCTGCTTCCTTTCAGGACCAGCATGTATCCCAACGCAAATCAGCCTGCAGAATGAATGGACATGTTTTTCAAGCACATCAGCAAAGCCCATTGATGGAAGATCCTGACCATCGTTGATCAACAACAGTGCAACAGGCGATGAAGGACAGGCGGCTTTTTTTTCATAGACATCCACCTTCACATTCCTGGAAAGAAATACAGATTGAACCTCGAAACTGAAAACATCCCCCATCGTATTCTTTTACGGATTTGACTGGCGACAAAAATAAGGAAAGGAATCTGTTAATGGACTTGAAAGACAAACAGAGTAGCATCAATAAAATTCGTTAATTTAGGTCAACAAGTAAACAACATGGCAAAAATAATTGGTGTCCTGCATGGCAAGGAAAGATCTTACCCAGAAGCTTTGATAAAGAGGATCAATGAAAAGAATATCAAAGGCATTTCAGCAGCTCCCGTAAAAATTGACAAGGTCATCCAGGGCGACCCTTCAGGTTATGCTGTCATCATTGACAGGATATCCCAGGATGTGCCGTTTTACCGCGCATTCCTCAAAAATGCTGCCATCTCTGGTACCGCTGTCATCAACAATCCTTTCTGGTGGAGCGCTGATGAAAAATTCTTCAACAATGCGTTGGCCACCAAAATTGGGGTGCCAGTACCCAAAACGGTTATTCTTCCTTCGAGAGAGCTTCCAGACGATACCTCAGCGGAGTCATTTTCCAACCTGGCCTATCCGCTGGACTGGAAAGGGATCTTTGATTATGTGGGATTTCCTGCCTACATGAAACCTTTTGCCGGGGGCGGTTGGAAAAATGTTTACCGGCTGAACGACATGGATGAGTTTTTTGAAAGACATGCTGAAACTGGCCAACTGGTCATGCTCTTGCAGGAAGAGATTGTGTTTGAAGAATATTACCGCTGTTATTGCATCGGAAGAAAGCATGTCCGCATCATGCCCTACGAACCACGCAACCCCCATCATCTGCGGTATTTTGCCAACTTCAAACCCTCAGCCAAAATGCTGAAGACCATGGAAGATATTGTGTTGAACATCAACAATCACCTTGGTTATGATTTCAATACTGTTGAATTGGCCATCAGGGATGGCATTCCATACGCGATTGATTTTTGCAACCCTGCCCCAGATGCAGACCTGAAAAGTGTTGGACAGGAAAATTTTGACTGGGTTGTTGAGACTTCCGCCAATTATGCAATCGAAGTTGCAGGAAACCTGAAAGAAGGAGCAAACAACCTCGCTTGGGGAGAGTATATCAAAAAAAGTGCAACAGGCAAACCGCTAACCAAATAAACCACCATTCAAGATGATCAACTATAATCAATTTACGGTCGGCATCGAGGAAGAATACATGGTCATTGACCCTTCAACCAAAGCGCTGATCAGCCATGAGCAAAAAATCGTTGCTGAAGGTCAAAAAATCATCAGCGAAAAAGTCAAGGCAGAAATGCACCAGGCGGTGGTTGAAGTGGGCACCGATGTTTGCAACAACATTGAAGATGCCAGGCATGATATCTACAACCTCAGAAAAACGATCCATGGCATCGCTGAATCGCTGGGATTCAGTGTTGGTGCGGCAGGAACACACCCTTTCAGCACCTGGCGCCAGCAGCTGATCACAGACCATATCCGGTACCAGGAAATTGTCAATGAGATGCAGGATGCCGCAAGATCCAACCTGATCTTTGGACTGCATGTGCATGTGGGCATGCCCTCCAAGGAAATGGCCATTCACATCGCCAACTCTGCAAGGTATTTCCTGCCCCATGTGTTTGCGCTGAGCGCCAACTCCCCTTTTTGGGAAGGGCGGGTAACTGGGTTCAAATCATACAGAACCAAGGTTTTTGATAAGTTTCCCCGTACCGGGATTCCGGATTATTTTGACAGCTACAGTGCCTATGAGAATTATGTGAACTTGCTCATCAAAACCAACTGCATCGATAATGCCAAGAAAATCTGGTGGGATCTTCGGGTACATCCATTCTATGGGACAGTTGAATTCAGGGTATGCGATGTACCCCTTACCGTTGATGAAACGGTGGGCTTTGCAGCCCTTTTCCAATGCATTTGTGCCAAGCTGTTCAAACTCAGGGCTGCCAACCTGAACTTCATGATTTATCCAAGGGCCCTGGTGAATGAAAACAAATGGCGCGCGTCCCGCTATGGCATTGATGACAAGCTCATCGACTTTGGTAAAGAGCAGGAAGTGAATACCAGGGCATTGATCCTTGAACTCCTTGATTTCATTGATGATGTGGTGGATGAATTGGGCTGCAGAGAAGCACTTAAAAGCATTACCACCATTTTGGAAAAAGGAACAGGAGCTGACAGACAGCTGGAAGTTTACGAACAAACCAAGAGTTTTGAGGCAGTTGCTGCCTATATCGAATCCAAGTTTCTTGGCAGCCTTTGATGTACCTTTGTAGGCGAAATGAAGAAGATCAGGATTGCCATACTGGACCTCTACGATGGTCAACAAAATGAGGGGATGCGGTGCATCAGGGAAATGATGGTGCGCATGAATACAGCATATCATCAGTCGCTTGAATGGGAGGAATTTGAAGTCCGCAACAAAGCGGAATTGCCCTCATTAGCATTCGATATTTACCTTTCCACCGGTGGGCCCGGAAGTCCTTTGGAAAGTGAGGGGACGGTTTGGGACAATGCCTATTTCAAATGGCTCTCAGACTTGGTTGCCTGGAACAATGCAACCAGTAACATCAACAAAAAATATGCTTTTTTCATCTGCCACTCTTACCAGCTGGCCTGCCGTTATTTTGGCCTGGGCCATGTGACCAAACGCAAGTCCACTGCATTTGGTGTCTTCCCCATGCACAGGATGGAAGCCGGCATGGATGAACCTGTATTCCAAGGGCTCAACGATCCCATTTATGGTGTAGACAGCCGTGACTTTCAAGTCATCCAACCCCAACTGGACAGGATGAAGGAATTGGGAGCGGAGATGCTTTGCATTGAAAAAGAGCGGCCCCATATTGACCTGGAAAGAGCCGTCATGGCCATCCGCTTCAATGCCTATATGGTGGGAACACAGTTTCATCCTGAGGCCGATGCCCAGGGGATGAGCATGTATCTGAAGCGGGAAGACAAGAAAAAAACCGTGATTGAAAACCATGGACAGGAAAAATGGGAGTCGATGATTGAGCAACTCAATGATCCAGAAAAAATCAGCATGACCAACAGCCATGTCTTGCCCAATTTTATTGCGCAGGCCATAGCCAAGATCAACAACCCTTAAGCCTTTCATAAAACGCAGGAAATGATCCAATCAATCAGGGAACAATTCAACGCATCATTCAGCCAAGAGAAATATGAAAATTTTCTCCAAGACCTGAACAGTGTGCATCCTGGTGCCATTGATTTTCGGATAGCAGAGACTCCCGTATTTATTGACAGAAAGCTTGGCCAGGACATGATCCAGACCTGTGAATCAATCATCGATTTTATTATCCATCCTGATTTCAATACACTCACCCAAAGGGCCATCCCTGAAGAAGAGATGGTTCAAGGGCAGAACAAGATTTCCCATTTTATCGCATTCGATTTTGGCATATGCGAAAACGAAACAGGTGGATTATTTCCAGCGCTCATAGAGATGCAGGGCTTCCCCACCCTCTTTGGCATGCAGGCCTATTATCCAGAAGTCCTGGAAAGGCATTTCGAGATTCCTGATGGGTTTTCCCATTACTTCAATGGGTTGAACAAATCAAGTTATCTGGCGCTGCTCAAACGGGTAATCATTGGTGAACACAAGCCAGAAGAAGTGATTCTGTTGGAAATAAAACCCCATCAACAAAAAACAAGGATTGATTTTTACTGCACAGAAGACTACCTCGATATCGCACCTGTTTGCATCACTGCATTGACAAAGGAAGGAAGGGAATTGTACTATGACAACAATGGCGTAAAAACAAGGGTCAAAAGAATCTACAACAGGATCATTACGGATGAATTGAATGCAGTGAAGGATTCCTTGGGGCCGATTGTTGACCTCAGGGCAGACCTTGATGTAGAGTGGGTGCCCCACCCCAACTGGTTTTACAGGATTTCAAAATTCACCCTGCCTTTTCTTCATCACCCTTTTATACCAGAAACTTTTTTCCTCAGTGAGTTGGAAAACATTCCCGAGGATCTCCAAAATTATGTCCTGAAGCCCTTGTTTTCTTTTGCCGGACAAGGTGTAATCATTGATGTATCCAAAGAAGACATTGAAGCCATCCAAGATCCTGAAAACTGGATTTTCCAACGAAAGGTAAACTACGCTTCCTGCATCCAAACGCCCAATGAACCTGCAAAGGCAGAAGTCAGGCTGATGTATATTTGGGAAGAAGGAAAGGATAGACCCATCCTGGCAACCAACCTTGCCAGGCTCAGCAAAGGGAAAATGATCGGTGTGCGCTACAACAAAGACAAGGATTGGGTAGGCGGAAGCGTTGTCTATTTTGAACAATAAAAATTCATCAGCATGCCAAAAATCAGCGACATAAAAAAGAAATTGCTCACAGAAGGAATCCTGGGCCAATATGTGCACGGAGAAAGCACAACGTTAGGATGGGTGACCATCCAGGCAGGCAGCAAACTTCCAGCCCACCATCATCCCCATGAACAAATTACCCTGATGCTCGAAGGGAAAATGGAAATGCAAATCGGAGATGAAACGATCATGCTTGAGCCTGGTGTGGTGAAGGTCATTCCCTCCAACACACCCCACTCTGCCACAGCCCATACAGACTGTGTATTGATTGATGTATTCAGTCCTGTAAGGGAAGACTACAAAGACTAGAACTATTCCTCCCCGCTGTTTTTAAGAATCCCCATCAATTTGTAGGCATTGTTCAACACAATGGATCCGGCAGGGAGGCCTTCATTGCCGCTGGTCAATGCTGTTCTTCCATCTTTGGAAAGTCCGGTAACCACTGGTTTCATTTCAACTACCTTGTCGGATTTCCTGACAAAAATATATTGCTTGTTTCCAAGTCTTACTACAGCCTCATCAGGAATAGCATCCACCATCTTGCTGCTTACAGACAATTCACCTTCCACAAACATACCCGGTAAAAGGTTTTTGGGGTGCACTTTAAAATGACAATGTGCAGTGGCCGTCCTGTCATCATCAAGGTCCTTGTTGACCAGGATCACTTCTGCAGCATAAGTCTTTTCCGGTTCATCCATGAAATGAATACTGACCTGGTTTCCTTTCAGTACATATGGAAGATCCTTTTCAAAAATGGTGAGTGCCACATGAATGTCTTCTGGATCAATCAACTCAAACATGGTTTCAGTGGGCTGCACAAACTTGCCCGTATTGACATTGACCTTGGATACATATCCGTTGATGGTTGACCGAACAGACACCTGACCAGAGATGTTGGATTCATTCAATGCGTTTACATCAATGCCAATCAACTTCAGTTTTTCCTGCAAAGACCTGACCGCTACAGCCTGTAGCTTTTGCTCTGCCTGGGCCTGCTGCAGGGCCCTTGAAGTTCCTGCACTTGCCTCGCCCAGAGCTTTTTGCCTTTCAAATTCAAGTCCTGCCAATTCATGCCGTACAGCAGCAGAGAGATAGTCCTGTTGCAGTTGAACAATGGCCTGGTCTTCCATGATGGCAATCACCTCACCTTTTGATACCTGCATGCCAGGAATGAGTTTTGTACTCCTCAGGTATCCACCCAATGGAAAGTTGACAGAGATGAGGTTTTGTGGGGGAAGGTCTATTTTACCTTGTACCGTAATGATGCTGCTCATGCTGGTTTTAACAGGATCTCCATATTGAAGACCAAGTGCCTTCAATTGGTCTTGGGTAAGGTTGATTTCATTGGTTTCTTCAACAGCTGCTTCTTCGGCAGGCACGGTTTTACTTCCTGAACAACTTTGGATGAACAAGCAAACGAGGGTGAATAAATACATTGAATATCTCATGAATTATTTTTTTTCTGTTAGCAATTGAAAAGTAGCAGATGCCATTTGCAGTTGATGGATGGTCTCAGCGTGAGCGATCAATACGTGTAAATGCTGCGACTGCAAGAGGCTGTATTCTGCATAGGAGATATCGCCAAGCTCCAGTCTTTTTTTGGCCTGGTTCCAGTTGTCCGCCGACAACCGCAACCCCTCTGAAACATAGTATTCATAGGCTTCTTTGGCTGCATTGAACCGTGAAACCACATCTGCCAATCTTCTGTTCAGGTTTTCAAGCTGCTGTTGCTTTTGCATGGCAGCAATCTCTTCTTTGATTTTGGCGGCATTGATTTTGGCCTTGGCAGCACCATTGAAAACAGGAATGGAAACCCCCGCCTGAACAATGCCAAACCGATAGGAAGGTGCATAATACTTTTGCGAAATCCCGTCTGGTGTTTGCCATCCTGTAATAGAAAGATTGCTGTAGCCCAGGTTGAAATCGGGGGCAAGCCTGTTCTTCTCCAATGCTGTTTGTGCAACCTGTTCCTTGACCGCTGCTTCAGCCATTTGGATGGAAGGATGGGATTCAAATGAGGCGATGAGTGCAGGGATATTTTTATCGACCGCATTGTCTAATGATGGTGTAAAATTGTTACCCGACATGATCAACCCATTCAACTCCTGTATCAATGTATACCGGTCTGCTTCCAACTGTTTTTTCTGGAAGAGATATTGCTTGGATTGCAGGGCAATGGCATTCAAGGTTGCCGCGTTGATGTCACCGGCTTTTTGCTGAACGGCTGCTTTTTCCTGCCACTCAGAAAAAACCCTCAAGAACCTGTATAAAATTTCATCCCTTCGGTCAAGGTCCATGATCCTGTAACAGAGTTGCCTGATGGTATGGTGAAGCTCCGCCTGCTCAAGATATTTCTTCGCTTCCTGCAGCCCCTCTGCCCGCTGGTATAATTCTTTTTGCCTTGCATAAACCTTGGGCAACTGAAACGGCTGGTTCAGAAAAAAACGGGTATCATTGAAAGCACTGTTGATATTTCCATATTCAACCCCCATGGAAGTTTTTGGAATCTCAGCAGATTTTTTCCTGAGGGCAGCATAATATTCCACCTGCTTTCCAGCAAGCTTGAGCGATATGGCATTCTTGTTTGCAATGGCAATGATGGAGTCGAGGGGTATGGAACCAGCCGGCCTGTGATTGAATACATGTGCATTTAACTCACCTTCCATTGTTTGGCTGGCAGCAGAAAGAGAAATGAATGCAAGCAACAAGGATAGTGCCGGCGCCTTGATGGAGCCTTTTCTTTTTTCCACCCAAACATAAAGTACAGGCAAAACAAATAATGTAAGCAAGGTGGCTGAAATCAATCCGCCAATCACCACAGTCGCCAATGGACGCTGCACCTCTGCCCCGGAGCTTGTACTCAGGGCCATGGGCAGAAATCCAAGCGAAGCCACAGCAGCAGTCATCAATACGGGCCTTAGCCTGGTAGCTGTTCCCTTCAAAACAAGATCCTTCATGTTCATTTGTGTTTCATTCTTTAATCGGTTGAATTCATTGATCAATACAATTCCGTTCAAAACCGCCACGCCAAAAAGGGCGATGAAACCTACACCAGCTGAGATACTGAAGGGCATGT
>JAIPBY010000082.1 GCA_021738605.1 Chitinophagaceae bacterium
CGTATGTTGTTCCTGCCACAATGGCCCATGTCAGAATACAATGCCTCGGCACCAGTAGTGCAAAGAAAAACGGCACCAAGGATCCAGAAACCTTTGGGATATGTGGTGAGCAGTTTAACGGCATAATGAGGGCTGAATGCCTTGAGTACTGACCAATCACTTGAAAGATTAATTATACCAAGGATGGCAATCATGGAAAACCATACCAACATGATAGGACCGAACATCCTTCCGATGGAGGCGGTTCCGAACTGCTGCATGAAAAACAAAAATGCAATAATCCCCAAAACGATATAAACAATCTGCATTTCAGTGATTGCTGCAAAACGAGGGAGTTGGGTAAGTCCTTCAACGGCTGATGTAACAGAAATCGGGGGGGTGATCATTCCATCCGCCAACAATGCCGCACCTCCAATCATGGCGGGTGCCACCAGCCATTTTCTTCTCCTTCTTACAAGGGTGTAGAGCGAAAAAATCCCTCCCTCACCCCTGTTGTCTGCCTGGAGCGTCAAAATCACATATTTCACCGTTGTCTGCAGTGTCAGCGTCCAGATGATGCAGGAGATTCCTCCCAGTATCAGGTCTTCACTGATCACTCGTCCATTGATGATTGCACTGAAAACGTAAAGAGGGGAGGTTCCGATGTCTCCGTAAATGATCCCCAGGGCGATCAGTAACCCCGCACCGGTTACCTTATTAAGCTGTTTACTCACTATAAAAAAATGTGATGATTGCCATATGGCATTCCAAAGGTATAGGGAATATTTGTTTCTTTTAACAAAGGTTGACCTAATTTTATACTGAAAGCAAAGACAATGAAACATATCACCATATTTCTCCTCAGCTGCCTGCTCCACTTAGGATCCTTTGCACAACAGATTGATTATTCTGAAGTTGACAAAGACGATTACCGGGAAATGAATTTTGAAATCATCGGCAAAATGGGCAGCAACATCAATGTCTACAAGAATTTCAAAAATCGGCACGACATCTCGGTCTATGACATCGAGATGAAACTCAAAAACAGGGTCAGGCTTGAATTTTTGCCAGACAGGGTCCTCAATGTTGATTTCATTGCGTACAATGATTTTGCCTACATGATTTACCAGCACCAGCGAAGGAATGTGATGCACTGTACAATGGTCAAGATCAATGCAGATGGAAAGCTCATGACAGACCCTGTAGACCTTGACACTTCCATCATGATGGGCTTGATGGACAACAAGGTTTATTCGATGATCAGCAGCGACGACAAGAAACAGATTGTCATCTTCAAGATCAAGCGCCCGAATGAAAAGAATTACCTCATCACCTCACTGCTCTACGACAACAAGATGCAGCTGAAAAAGAAAAGCAATTTTGGACTAAGGGTGAATGATCGCGAAGGCTCCTTCACTGATTTTCTGGTGGACAATGACGGAGATTTCATTTTTGGCAGAAGCGCCAGAACCGGAGGCAGGGAATACATCAACAAAGTCGACCTGGTTTTCAAGCGTGCCCTCAGCGATTCCATAAAAATTGTACCTGTAGTGCTCAAGGAAAAAACCCTTGATGAAGTGAAATTGAAGTTTGACAATTTCAACAAAAGAATCATCCTGACATCGTTTTTCTACAAACAAAAACGGGGAAACATCGATGGTTTGTACTCACTGGTTTGGGACAAGAAAACGGAGGCAGTGGCTTCTGAAACAGATTTTGTCTTCAATGACAGCGTAAGGATAGATGCCAAAAGCGAAACCGGGGCCATGAAAACCGCGTTTAACGACCATTTCATCCGGCACGTGATCCCTGTGCAGGACGGAGGATACGCAGTGGTTTCTGAACTATACTATTCCTCTTCCAAGAACAACGCCTGGAACAGGTACGATTACCTGTATGGCGGTGGCTTTTATTCGCCTTTTGACATGTGGTACTCATCTCCCATGAGCAGGATGTACAATTACGGATTTTATGATCCCTTCAACAGGTTCGGGCAACAGAACAATTATGTTCGGCATGTGTCAGAAAACATCATGGTATTCTTTTTCAATGCAGACGGGAAGTTGCGCTGGAGCAATACTGTCAGGAAAAACCAATACGACGACAACTCAGACTCATTCATCTCCTACCAGCTTTTCAATACGGGGAATGACCTGCGCTTTCTTTTCAACCAGAAAGAAAAACGAGAGCTGTTGCTGAACTCTGCAACAATAGACGCAGAAGGAAAAATAAAGCGGCAACCTACCTTGAAGAACCTCAACAGGGATTATGAATTCATGCCCAAATTCGGAAAACAGGTTGGGCTCAGACAAATTATCATGCCCTGCATGTACAAGAACTATATTTGCTTTGCAAAGATAGAATTTTGATCAAGCAACGTGATAGGAATTTTTAAGCATAACAACCCCCTTGCCCTGCTGCTGCTGGGTTTGCCGGCCCTCTTGCCGGTGATTACCCCCGACACAATGGTAAATGCTGCGGTGCCCGCTGGCACTACTGCCATTTTCAAGGCATTGTCTGCATACCTGTCTTTTCTTGACAGATCGAATGGCATGTTTGGAAAAATTAGCTATACAGCACTATTGTTGGCGGAAGCGTTAATCTTCAACAAGATCATCACAGACCACAAGCTCATGGAAAGGGCAGGCTTAATTCCTGCCATGTCTTTCTTACTGCTCAACGCCCTGCTGCCATTTCATACAACCCTAATTTTTTTGGTGCTGAATGGAATGGTGCTCCTTGTTTTCAAACTCTTCATCACAATGTACAAGGAGAGCAATGCCAACAACAAAATGCTGTTGACAGGTTTTATTGTTGGTTGTATGGCATCAATGAATACAGGTTTTTTGATACTATTTTGCTGGGCTGCCATTGGTATCATGATCATGCGGCCTGCCTCAATCAGGGAATGGCTGCTCGCCACCACAGGTTTTATCCTGCCCTTTTATTTCATTTTCTCCGGCATGTATCTGCTTGACAAACTGAATGTATCAATGGTTTTTCCTGCTGCTTCAATGGATTTTACACTGCCGTCGCTGAGCCCTTTAGCATGGACCAAAACCAGCCTGTTTTTACTCTTGCCTTGGATAGGAATGTTTTCTTACAATATACAAATTGGGAAAATGATGATACAGGCCCGAAAAGCATACCTCATCATGCTGATCCTTATCATGGCCACCCTTGTGATCTGCTTGTTTTCCATCAAGGATATTTCGACAATACTAACATTAATGCTTGTGCCTTCAGCATTGCTGTTTTCTCTGTTATTTCTTGCCTTCAAGAAAAATTTTATCCCCAATTTAATCTTTCTGACCCTGATAATTCTTTCAATGCTGCGTTAAAATTGAAACTGCAGGAAACACATTGGATGAAAGGTCATAAATTTGTACAAATTGTTATCCAATGAAATTTGGTGTTGTTGTATTTCCTGGGTCCAATTGCGACCGTGACATGATAGGTGCTTTAAGGGACGACCTTGGCCAGGAAGTGGTAGAGCTCTGGCACAAGGACAATGATCTTTCCGCCTTTTCGACGGAAGATTGCATTGTGTTGCCAGGGGGATTCTCCTATGGTGATTACCTCCGTTGTGGAGCCATTGCCCGTTTCAGCCCGATGATGCAACAGACCATCGCCTTTGCCAAGCGTGGCGGAAAGGTGCTTGGCGTCTGCAATGGATTTCAGATCCTTTGTGAATCAGGCCTGCTCCCGGGTGTATTGCTCAAAAACGCCAACCAGCAGTTCATTTGCAAGAATGTTCACATCATAGGAAAAGAGAACAGGGCGCTCAAGATTCCCATCGCCCACGGCGAAGGACGTTTCCAGGCCGATGAATCCACCATCCAATCCATCTTGGATAACGATCAGGTCATTTACCGTTACTGCGATGAAAATGGGAACATCACGCCAGAATCCAACCCAAACGGTACACTCCACAATATCGCCGGAATCTGCAATGAGGAGAGGAATGTATTTGGCATGATGCCACACCCCGAAAGGGCCTGTTCCGACAAAATTGGAAATACCGATGGAGTCAGTGTTTTCAATACCCTTCTGCTTCAGCATGTCAAAGATGCTGTAACAGCCTAAACAATACCAGATGAAAAAATATATTTCCTTTTTATCCGTCCTTTTTTTGGTCCTCTCTTTTTCAGGTTTTGCCCAAATGGGATCTGCAAAACAGGTAAGCTGGACCTATGCTTCCAAAAAAATTGGTGACAAACGCTATGAAGTGAGCATGACCGCAACAATTGCAGGCAATTACCACCTCTATGCGCAGGTTGCCGGGGTGGAAGGCCCAGTTCCAACCACCATTACATTCACCCCCAACCCACTGTTGACAGTGGATGGCAAGCCTATGGAGCAGGGAAAGAAAATTACCAAGATGGAAGAGGCCTGGGATGGCAAGGTAAACTTCTATGAAAAGACGGTAACCTTCGTTCAGGTGGTCAATGCAAAAACAAAAGCAAAAACAAGCCTCAATGGCAAAATAGAATTCATGGTCTGTAATGATGAACTCTGCCTGCCGCCGGCTGAGGTTCCCTTCAAGATTGCCATTGGCGGTTAGAAATCAATTTTTTATGAAAAAAACAGTCCTCCTGGGGTTGCTGTTCTCCCTGTTTTTTGTTCAGTTTTCAACTGCACAGGAAACCATACAAGCCATTGAATGGAAAGCCGTTTCCAAGAAGACTACCAATAAAAAATATCAGTTGGTCTTCTCCACTGAAAACAAAAACAACTGGGAGATCTATGCCCCTGATATCAATTTTGATGGCATCCCCTCAGGTGGATTGATCCTGCCCGATTCAGCGATTATCACTATTCAACCCCTGAAAGCCGCCTCAACAGGTGAAACAGTAAAGAGCACACTCTTTGAGGGACAGTCTTTTGAAGTTTTCAAGAAAAATGCCCAATTTGTTGCTGAAATTGAATTCCCTTCAACTGTTCCAGCCAACCTTCAGGTAACCCTGAATTATTCCTATGGAAAGGATGATTCTTTTTTTCCTGGCGAAGCAGCTTCATTTGAGGTTGCGCTGGAAGGTGGCGCAGCGGCCAAAACCAAGATACTGATTCCTGGGCTGGACCCCAATAAACCCCTCCAGGACTGCAGTGCTCCAGCGTCAAAAGAAGACAACAGCCTGCTCACCATTTTTCTGCTTGGATTCCTGGGAGGACTTTTTGCCTTGCTCACCCCCTGCGTTTTCCCGATGGTACCCCTGACTGTATCTTACTTCACCAAACATGGCGGAGACAAGAAAAAGGGCAAACGCTTGGCCATTGTATACGGATTGTTCATCTTTTTAATCTACGTGTCCTTCAGCATTCCATTTCACCTCATTGGTAATGTGAATCCGGCCATTTACAATGACATCGCAACAAATGTTTACCTGAACACCGCTTTTTTTGCCATCTTCATCTTTTTTGCCATTTCTTTTTTCGGCTATTTTGAAATTACACTTCCCGGAAACCTGGCCAATTCTGCCAATGCAAAACAAGGCTCCGGCCTGGCTGGTGTATTTTTCATGGCACTCACCTTGGCCATCGTATCCTTCTCCTGTACAGGACCCATTCTTGGAACGCTGCTGGTGGGAACTGCAACGCAGGGAGCATGGCCACTGACGGCAGGTTTGGCAGGATTTGGCGTGGCACTGGGACTTCCATTTGCCTTGTTTGCGCTTTTCCCTCAATGGTTGAACACCTTGCCCAAGAGTGGCAGCTGGTTGAATACCGTAAAAGTGGTCTTGGGCTTCATTGAACTTGCCTTGGCCTTGAAATTCCTTTCGAACGCGGATTTGGTGGCCCACTGGTCTATCATCAAAAGGGAGGTATTCTTTGGCATCTGGGTCCTCATTTTCCTCTCCCTTTTTGCCTACCTCATGGGATGGATCAGGTTCCCTCACGACAGCAAAGGAGAAAAAATTTCCCTTTCCAGAAAATTATTTGCTTTTGCGGTACTGGCTTTTACCCTTTACATAGCGCCAGGTGTCACCAATACAAAATGGGCCAATATCAGCCTGGTCAGCGGCTTTCCGCCACCCGTTTGCTATAGTATTTACAATGAGCCTGTAAACTGCGACGAGCCCCTGAAAGATTATGAAGAAGCGCTGGCCCTCGCCAAAAAACAAAACAAGCCCCTGTTGATTGACTTCACTGGTTGGGCCTGTGTCAATTGCAGGAAGATGGAAGAAAATGTGTGGACAAAAGCTGAAGTACAGGAGTTGATGGAAAAATATGTGCTGGTTTCTTTGTACGTGGATGACAAACAAGCACTGCCTGCAGAGCAGCAAATGGTCTACACCACAAAAACAGGCGCTACCGTCAATATCAAAACAGTTGGCAACAAATGGAGTCAATTCCAGACAGAAAATTTCAATGCTACCTCGCAGCCCTGGTATGTGGCCATTTCCCCTGACGAAAAATTGCTTACAGCCCCTGTAGGCTATACACCGGATGCATCAGCCTATGTAAGCTGGCTGAAATGTGGACTGGATGCCTTCTCTGGTGTTACAAAATAAGAGAGGGACCGAAAACGGTCCCTCGAACTGCTTATGAGAAAAAACTATCTTTTAGATGGCTATCTGGTACTCAACCATTAATTTTCTGAGGTTGATCAATCCGTAACGCATTCTTCCGAGTGCTGTATTGATGCTGCAATTGGTCTTGTCTGCAATTTCTTTGAAGCTGAGGTTGGCGAAATGCCTGAGCACGATTACTTCCCTTTGGTCTTGTGGAAGCATGTCGAGCATTTGGCGCACACGTTCATAGCTTTGGGTTTTCATGATCACCCCTTCAGCACCTTCTTCAGAAAGGTTGAGGTTCTCAAAAATATCATGATCATCATTGCTGTGTACAATTTGAGTACGCTTCGCTTTCCTGAAATGATCAACACACATGTTGTGTGCTATCCTCAACGCCCATGGGAGGAACTTGCCCTCATCGGTATAGCTGCCAGAACGAAGGGTATCGATGATTTTGATAAATACTTCCTGAAAAATGTCTTCAGCCAGGCTCCTGTCTTTGACAAGGATGACGATGGAAGTAAAAATTCTATCCTTGTGCTTTTTGATCAACTCTTCCAAGGCAATGGAATCGCCATTAACAAAAAGCGTAATCAGTTGTTGATCAGTTAGGTTAATTGAGGATCTCATGGAGTGGTTTTTATGTGCTTGGATTTGGTTTCATGATACCTTTCTACCGATATCATGAGTCAAAGCTAAAATTATCTGAGCGCCATCAAAATTTTGAGTGTTCTAATTTTGGCAATTACGTATTTACGTGTAGGCGGAATAAGCATATAAATGTCAAAGCCCTGTTAACGGCGGGGAAAAGTACTCGACGAATAGAAGCAACTTTAATTTTATATTTGTAATTCATTATGCCAAAACCCGCAACAGCAAAGGAAAAGAAGAGAACAGGAAAAACAATGCAGCCCAGTGACTCCATTTCTATCCAGGGAGCCCGCATGCACAATCTACGGAACGTATACGTAGAAATACCAAGGAATAAGCTCATTGTGGTAACCGGTGTTTCCGGATCCGGTAAATCATCCCTGACCATTGACACCCTGTTTGCAGAGGGGCAAAGAAGGTATGCAGAGAGCCTGAGCGCCTACGCAAGGCAATTCATGATGCGCATGGACAAGCCGGATGTTGATCATATCGCTGGCCTCTGCCCTGCTGTAGCCATTGAACAAAAAGTAATCACCAGAACACCCCGTTCTACCGTGGGCAGCATGACAGAAATTTATGATTATATGCGACTGCTTTTTGCCAGGGTAGGAAAAACATACTCCCCTATTTCTGGCAATGAGGTTAAAAAAGATGATGTACGGGATGTGCTGGATTTCATCAAAAAATGCAAGGCTGGTGATAAGCTTTATTTGCTTTCACCATTCCCTATGGGAAGCAAAAGAAAACCAACGGAGGAATTGGGAATTTTGATGCAGAAAGGATTTTCAAGGTTATATGATAATAGTGCTGGAGAGATCCTACAGTTGGAGGAATTGCTGGAAGAAAAAAAATGGAAGCCCACCCGGGAAACTTATTTACTGATTGACCGTTTCGTGGCCAAGGACTTTGATGAAGATGAAGAGAACCGGATCCTGGACTCCTTGTCCCTGGCCTTTTATGAAGGCGAAGGAGCCCTTTACATCAAAAAAAATGATAAGGACCCCCATCGGTTTTCCAACCTTTTTGAACTGGATGGAATGCGTTTTGAAGAACCAGTTCCCAATCTTTTTTCCTTCAACAATCCTTATGGGGCCTGCCCGCTCTGTGAAGGCTATTCCCAGATCCTGGGCATTGATCCAGACCTTGTAATTCCCGATCATCGTTTGAGTGTTTTTGACGGTGCTGTGGCCCCCTGGAAAGGAGAGAAAATGAACTGGTGGAGAGAACAATTCATCAAAACATCAAAACAATTTGATTTCCCGGTGCACCGGCCCTATGCCGATCTTACCCAGGCACAGAAAGACCTTTTATGGAAAGGAAGTAAACCCGCCTTGGGCATCAACCAGTTTTTCAAGGAAGTAGAAGAAAATCTTTACAAGGTACAGTTCCGGGTCTTGCTTTCAAGATACCGTGGCAGAACCTTGTGCACTTCCTGCGAGGGATACCGCTTGCGAAAAGATGCCCTGTATGTAAAAGTCAACAACAGTCATATCGGTGAACTCTGCAGGATGCCTGTGCGGGACCTGGCCGCATGGTTCAGGGAGCTCAAACTTTCTGCATACCAGGAATCCGTTGCCAAAAGAATCCTCATTGAAATCAACCAGCGCATTGACACGATGCTGGATGTTGGACTGGGTTATCTTTCCCTCGAAAGATTGGCCAACAGCCTCAGTGGAGGAGAAAGCCAGCGCATTCAATTAACGCGTTGCCTGGGGAGCAACCTCACCAACTCCCTTTACATCCTGGACGAGCCTTCCATTGGCTTGCACAGCAGGGATACAGAGCGCCTGATCAAGGTATTGAAAAACCTCCGAGACCTGGACAATACAGTTGTGGTGGTGGAGCACGACGAGCTGATGATGCGCGAAGCCGATCATATCATTGACATGGGCCCACTGGCCAGCCATCAGGGTGGGGAAGTGGTGGCGGAAGGCAACTACAAGGAACTGATCAAATCACCAAAAAGCCTCACCGCTGCATACCTGAGGGGCGATATGGCGATTGAGGCACCTGAGCAGATTCGTCCCTGGAAAAATTATATCAGGATTGAAGATGCTCATGAAAATAACCTGAAACATCTTGATGTGGATTTCCCTCTGGGCATCTTCACTGTAGTAAGTGGGGTGAGTGGAAGCGGAAAAACAACCTTGGTGAAACGAATTCTTTTTCCTGCGATGGAGAAAGCAATCAGTGGGATATCAGACCGCCCTGGCGCGCACAAACAAATTTCTGGAAACCCTGACATGATCAAGCAGGTAGAGATGATTGACCAGAATCCTATTGGCAAATCATCACGCAGCAACCCTGTTACCTATATCAAGGCCTGGGATGGCGTGCGGGACCTCTATTCCGATCAGCCGCTGAGTAAAATCAGGGGATATCTCCCCAAGCATTTTTCCTTCAATGTAGACGGAGGACGTTGCGATGCCTGCAAAGGCGAAGGCGAACAAACTGTCGAAATGCAGTTCCTGGCAGATGTCCACCTTACTTGTGAAAGTTGTGGAGGGAAAAAATTCAAGGAAGAAGTTTTGGAGGTACAGTACAAGGGAAAGAATATCTATGCTGTGCTTGAATTGAGTGTAGACGAAGCAATCGAATTTTTCAAAGATGAAAAAGACATTGCAGGAAAATTAAAACCCCTGAGCGATGTAGGGCTTGGATATGTGAAGCTGGGTCAATCCAGTGGTACACTTTCTGGCGGAGAAGCACAACGTGTCAAGCTGGCAAGTTTTCTGGGCAGAGGCAAAGGGCATCAGGATAAAATCATGTTCATTTTTGATGAACCAACTACAGGCCTGCATTTCCATGACATCAAAAAACTATTGACTTCATTCAATGCCTTGGTAGACCAAGGCCATACCATCATCGTGATTGAACACAATAC
>JAIPBY010000083.1 GCA_021738605.1 Chitinophagaceae bacterium
CATGGTTCATGGTTAAGCTTCCTGAAAGCCCCAGCTGAGGATGATTGCTGAAAATGATTCCCCATTTGTTCTTGTCTTTGCTTTTTGTGATGCCCATCATAAAGGAGTGGCTTGTCGAATTGATTGCGGCCAACAGGCTAATCGATGCTGCTGCTTGCCATTCTACCAGGCCCGATATTTCTGTCAGTTCATGGGTTCTTTTTCGTATTTCCATCGAGAGGTAAAGCTGTGCATTGACTGCAGTTCCAATGCCAGTGATCAGCTCACGCTTTATGCTTATTGATTTTTCCATCTTTATCCCCAATGGAAACCATTGGTTCACTTGAAATCCCAATCCTGTTGTTGGATTAAGCCAATAGAGCATGCCACCTTTTGCTTTCATGCCCAGGCTTGCAGATTGCCCCAGCCACTTGAATCCTGTCAGTTCCATCGATAGTCCAATGCCCAGCTGTTCATGGATTTTCAGCCCCATGGATGCGCTGCCTGAAAAGCCTGCGAAAATGCCACCACCACGATAACTGCCAGAAAATCCCAGGGCGCCATTTTTTTGAGGAGAAATAAATGAAACGCCTGCATGGTTCATTTCCTTGATCATGAACCTGTTGCCTGCATGAAATCCAACCTGGGGAGTGGTTTGAAAGGCACTGGCAGCAGCCAGTCCAACTGATGACTCTGCTTGTTGTCCTGATTTTTTATACGCCAACAATCCAAATGGGAGGAAGGCATCGGTTCCGGAAATTGCTTGCGCATTGGCCATCATTGGCATCATCATCCACATCATCATCCACTTCATGTTGTAAAGATGCTTTTCCGCAGGTGATGAGAAAGGGGAAAAACATCATATTTGGGTGTCATTTTCCCCGTCTGTACCTTTGCACCATGAAATTGCTCGATGGTAAACTTGTTTCACAGGCAGTAAAAGACCGGTTAAAGACCCAAACGGAGGAAAGGATACTGCAAGGTAAGAAGGTGCCCCATTTGGCGGCCATCCTGATTGGCAACAACGGAGCCAGTGAAACCTATGTTGCTTCAAAAGTAAAATCCTGTTCAGAAATCGGATATAAATCCACGCTGATCAGGCTTGATGCTGGTGTTACCGAGCAGGAACTGCTTTTCAAGCTCAATGAACTCAATGAAGATTTTGATGTAGATGGAATCCTTGTTCAGTTGCCGCTTCCCAAAGGCATTTCTGAGCAGAAGATCATTGAAACAATTCTTCCTTCCAAAGATGTTGATGGATTTCATCCGGAAAGCGTTGGACGAATGGTACAGGGATTGCCTGCATTTTATCCTGCAACGCCCTATGGCATTTTGTTGTTACTCGAACATTATGGCATTGAAACAAAAGGAAAGCATGCCGTTGTAATCGGCAGGAGCAATATTGTTGGCCGCCCCATCAGCATCATGCTCAACAAGAACGAATATCCGGGCAATTGCACCGTCACTGTTTGTCATTCCCATACACCCAACCTCAAGGAAATTTGTCTCCAAGGGGATATCATCATTGCAGCCTTGGGTCGTCCAGAATTTTTGAAAGCAGACATGGTCAAACATGGCGCTGTTGTAGTAGACGTAGGCATCACAAGGGTTGCAGACGAATCCAAAAAATCTGGTTTTGCCATCAAGGGTGATGTTGATTTTGACAATGTTGCACCCCTTTGCAGTTATATCACGCCAGTGCCAGGCGGTGTTGGCCCCATGACCATTGCAGCATTGATGATGAATACTTTCAAGGCTTGCGCCGCAAAAGACTGATCAATGGAATCCAATCCTACTGCAGCGCTTCCCTTGATGGAACATTTTTATACCCTTCAGGGAGAAGGCCGTTTTACAGGTCATGCCTCTTATTTTATCCGCTTGGGTGGATGTGATGTGGGATGTGTTTGGTGTGATGTCAAAGACAGCTGGGATGCTTCCAAACATCCGTTGGTGCCCATCGCTGAAATCGTTGCCACTGTTGTTGCATCTGGAACAAAGATTGCGGTCATCACAGGTGGGGAGCCCATGATGCATAACCTTGATACACTTACTGAACTGATAAGGAAACAAGGCATTAGAACGCATGTAGAAACATCCGGAGCCCATCCATTGTCAGGCACCTGGGACTGGATCTGTCTTTCTCCCAAAAAATTCAAGGCACCGCTAAATGAAATGATTGCATCAGCCCATGAATTGAAAACCGTCATTTACAACAAGACTGATTTTGCCTGGGCTGAACAATATGCGGCAAAGGTTTCCAAAGATTGTTTGCTTTATCTTCAACCCGAATGGAGCAAGTCTGCTGAAATGAATCCATTGATCATTGACTATGTGAAGGCAAATCCTCAATGGATCCTCTCGCTTCAAACGCATAAATTCCTGGATATTCCCTGATTATCAGCCGTTGGATTGCATCATTTGATCAACCATCATTTCCTCCGAGCGCAATACATTAACAAATCATACCACCCTCCATTTTGTTAAATCAAGTAATTTTATGGATGCGCATATTGATCATTGTTTTTTTGCTATCATTTTTTCAAATCGGATTTGCCCAGCAATATGATCCTTTAAAGATTGCTAAAAAGAACAAAGCCCTTTATGCCAAGGCATTGGAGTATGCTGATCAGGATCTTTACCAAGACGCTTTGAGCCTTATCAACATTGCCTTAGAGAATGAACCTACTTATCTTGATGCACAACTTTCTAAAGCAGGCATCCTGGGAGAATTAAAGCGCTATGCTGAAGCTGTAAAAGCATACAGCAAGGCATTTGTGATGGATTCCGCCTATGCCCGGGAATACTTGCTTCCTTACAGCATCAACCTGGCGGGGATGGGAAATTTTGAGGAGGCCTTGAAAGCAGCAGGCCTTTTTTTGTTGATCCCAAAACTCAATGAAAACTCCGTCAAGGCAGGTACGTTCAGGAAAAATAATTATGCATTTGCCGTTGAACAATCCCGAAAACACAGTCAACTTTCAAGCTCGGGTTTTCGGAATGCCGGCGATGCCATTAATTCAGTTTTCCCGGAATATTTCCCTTCACTGACCATCGATGAAAAGACCCTGGTTTTTACGCGCAGGGTCAACGGCACCAACGAAGAGTTTTATGAGGCCAATGCAGCCGACAACAGATGGGTGCAGGCAACACCACTGAAGGGAACCGTAAATACTCCCTTTAATGAAGGGGCGCAGCATATTTCCCAGGATGGCAAGTGGCTGGTATATGCGGGATGTAATTTTCCTGATGGCTATGGCAGTTGCGATATCTATATCTCAATACTGACTGCATCAGGTTGGAGCAAACGAGAAAACCTTGGAGAAGCCATCAATTCGGAAGCATGGGAATCAACGCCTTGTCTTTCACCAGACATGCAGGAACTTTATTTCTCTTCCAACAGACCAGGAGGATATGGCGGATCGGATATCTATGTTTCAAGGCTTCGCCCGAACGGGCGTTGGTCCTCGCCTCAAAACCTTGGGCAACTTGTCAATACTGCCGGAGACGAAAGTGCACCTTTCATGCATGCAGACAATGAGACCCTGTATTTTACTTCTTCAGGATTACAGGGATATGGAGGCAAGGATATATTTTTTTCAAAGAAAAGAATGAGTGGTTTTGATACAGCAGTGAACCTCGGTTATCCCATCAACACGATTGATAACGAAGGGGGCCTGATTGTAGCCGCCAATGGTGTCAATGCATTTTATTCAAGTGACAGGGCCGATAGCCGCGGTGGGCAGGACATCTATACCTTTGAATTGAGGGAAGACCTTCGCCCCCTCAACACCACTTGGGTACAGGGAAAAGTCTATGACAGTGCTACAGGAAAGGGTTTGAGCGCGATTGTAGAGTTGATTGATCTCAGTAGCAAACGGGTGGTAACAGAATTGCAGACGGATGCTGATGGCAACTATCTTTCAACCCTCCCACTGGGTCGTAATTATGCGTTCAGCGTTAACAAAAAAGGGTACCTGTTTTATTCCAACAGGTTCATGCTCAAGGAGGTGGTTTCTGGTGATCATTTTGAAGTGAATATACCCTTACAACCATTTGCAAAAGGGGCCAATATTGTGTTGCGCAACATTCTATTTGAAACTGGAAAATTTGTATTGCTTCCGGAATCCATAGCAGAGCTGGATAAAATCGTCTCCATTCTCAGGGAGAATCCAGCACTCAAGGTTCAGATCAGTGGCCACACCGATAATGTTGGCAAAGATGCGGACAACCTTGTTTTGTCTGCATCAAGGGCCAAGGCAGTAGTGGAGTATATCATCACAAAGGGAATTCTTGCTGCAAGACTTACCCACAAAGGATTTGGCGCTGCTCAGCCGGTAGCAGACAACTCCACAGAACAGGGGAGGTCCCTGAACCGAAGAACAGAAATGACAGTGATTTCAAACAATTGATGTTTTCACTTTATTGGGAAGTTTTAATACATTTTGATTTCGTGTAAATCTCATTTGTGCAGGCCTGCAGGTGATTAGTTTTGCTTGCAATGAATGAAGTTCAGCTTTTGCAACACCTCAGTTTGACCATGATTCCTCAGGTGGGGGACATCCAGATTGGCATTCTCCTGAAACATTTTGGATCGCCGGCAGCAGTGTTTTGTGCAAGCTCAAAAGCGCTGGAAGAAGTCCCTGGCATCGGCGCTGTTCGTGCTGCATCCATCAGAAATTGCCATGTCCAACAACGTGTTGAAGCAGAATGGCAGTTCATTCAAAAAAACCACATCAAGGTTTTGGTAAAAGGGCAGCAAGGCTATCCTCCCAAACTGGAGCATTGCATTGATGCTCCGCATGTATTGTATTGTAAGGGCTCAACAGAGCTGTTGAACAAACGGGTTGTCAGTGTTGTGGGAACAAGGTCTCCCAGCCAATATGGAAAAGATCGGGTGGTGGAGTTGATGGCTGTTCTGGGTCAATATGATGTACTGGTGGTGAGTGGCCTGGCCTATGGCATTGATACCATGGCACACAAGGAGGCATTGAAAAACAAGCTGGCAACCATTGGTGTACTGGGTCATGGTCTTGATCAACTATACCCACATGCAAACAGAGCACTTGCGGTTGAAATGTTGCAGCAGGGTGCGTTGCTCTCAGAATTCATGCAGGGCATCAAACCTGAAAAACAAAATTTCCCCAAGAGAAACAGGATTGTCTCTGGAATGGCAGACGCGGTTGTTGTGGTGGAAAGTGGATCAAAAGGGGGCAGCTTGATTACGGCAGATATTGCCAACAGCTACAACAAAGATGTATTGGCTTATCCTGGAAGGGCAACCGACCCCAGCAGCAAAGGTTGCAACCAATTGATCCGCAACCACAAGGCCAACCTGATCACGTGCGGCCAAGACCTGGTTGAATTCATGAACTGGGTCGAAGATTTGCCCAAATCATCCAAGGCTCAGCCTGCAATGCATGCAATGCTTTCAGATGAAGAAAATGTTATTTTATCCATGATCTGCCACCATGATCCCTGTTCGGTAGATCTGCTGACAACTATGTCAGGGCTAAATCCAGGCCTGCTTGCTGCGCATCTTTTGTCTTTGGAAATGGCTGGACTGATCACAAGTCTGCCCGGAAAATTATACGGAATTCGTCACCCCTAGGGATTTTTTAAATTTTTCTTATCTTCGCATATGGCAACAAGAACTCAACAATCCCCCAAATTTTTTGGAGAAGGCCTGACCTTCGATGATGTATTGCTCGTTCCGGCATATTCAGACGTATTGCCCAGGGAGGTCAACATCGCTACGCATCTTACCAAAGACATCGTTTTGAACATACCACTGCTCTCTGCAGCAATGGATACCGTAACTGAAGCCACACTGGCCATCGCATTGGCAAGGGAAGGAGGAATAGGCATTTTGCACAAGAACATGGGCATTGACCAACAGGCCGAACAGGTTCGTCGGGTGAAAAGAAGTGAAAGCGGCATGATCATTGATCCTGTTGTTTTGCATGAGGATGCAACCATTGCAGATGCCCTCAGGTTGATGAAAGAAAACAAAATTGGCGGTATTCCCATCGTGAGTGCATCCAACAAACTGGTGGGTATTCTGACCAACCGCGACCTCAGGTTTGAAACCAATAAAAAGAAGAAAGTAATTGAGGTGATGACCCGGGAAAACCTGGTGACTGCACCGGAAGGAACTGACCTCAAGAAAGCGGAAAAAATCCTCCAGAATTATAAGATAGAAAAGCTGCCGGTAGTGTCAAGGAATGGTCAACTGAAAGGCTTGATCACCTACCGTGATATATTACAATTGAAGAGTTTTCCCAATGCAGTCAAGGATGAATTTGGAAGGTTGAGGGTCGGTGCAGCCTTGGGCATCACCAAAGACATGCTCGACAGAACAGCGGCGCTGCAGCAGATTGGCGTTGACGTGGTCTGTCTTGACAGTGCCCATGGCCATACCAAAGGAGTGGTGGATTCACTCAAGTTGTTGAAAAAGAATTTCAAGAATCTTCGCATCATTGCAGGAAATGTGGCAACTGCAGCCGGAGCAAAAGCATTGGCAGATGCAGGAGCTGATTGCGTGAAAGTAGGCATTGGACCGGGTTCTATCTGTACAACCCGCATTGTTGCTGGTGCTGGGGTGCCTCAAATCACCGCCATTCTCGAAGCGTCTTCCGCATTGAAAAAGATGAATGTTCCCATCATCGCCGATGGAGGTATCAGGTATACTGGAGATTTTGTCAAGGCCATCGCGGCAGGGGCATCTACCGTCATGATGGGCAGTGTATTTGCAGGAGTTGAGGAAAGCCCGGGAGAGACCATTATTTACGAAGGAAGAAAATTCAAACAATACCGTGGGATGGGTTCGATTGGCGCCATGCAGCAAGGCAGCAGCGACAGGTATTTTCAGGACGTCGAAGAAGGGATCAAGAAATTGGTACCTGAGGGTATTGAAGGCCGGGTTCCTTTCAAAGGACATCTCAGTGAGGTGATTACCCAATATGTTGGCGGTTTAAGGGCTGGTATGGGCTATTGTGGTGCGAAAAATGTGCAAGAACTCCAGCAAGCACAGTTCATTCGGATTACCCATGCAGGCATCAGGGAAAGCCATGCACACGATGTTGCCATTACCAAGGAAGCACCTAACTATAGCCGCTAAATAATGCGATTCCTGAAAGTATATATGATAGCATGGATTTTGCTCTTGGCTTCAGGATCAAGTCATGCTGCCTCTGACAGCAGCCGCTTGCAGGTCAGCCTGATTACCTGTGCCCCAGGCGTGGAACTGTATTCAGTGTTTGGTCATACCGCATTGAGGATTGTTGATACAGCTGCCAATACCGACATCATCTACAACTATGGTACTTTCAATTTTGATGATCCAGATTTCTATTCAAAATTTGTTCGGGGAAAGCTGATGTATTTTCTCAGCCAGCAAAGCTTTCCTGATTTTCTTTACGAATATGCGTATTTCAAAAGAGGGGTGACAGAGCAGGTTTTGCAGTTGAGCCCAATTGAAAAAAAGGAAATACAGCTCAGCCTTTTTAAGAATGTAAGGGAAGAGAATAGGTATTACAAGTACGATTTTTTATACGACAATTGTGCCACAAGGTTGAGGGATATCATTTTCAAGACCAACAAAGACAACGCCTTTGAGCCCAGTGCCTTTGCTGAAAAAGGAACAACGTTCCGGGACTACCTGCACAATTATCTATCGAGGGCCGAGATGCAATGGACAACCCTTGGCATTGACCTGTTGTTGGGTATTGGTGTGGATAAAACCATGACTACAGCTGAGTGCATGTTCTTGCCAGATTACCTTGCCCAGGGAGTTTTTCTTGCCGTTAAAGGAAAGGGAAAGTTGGTAGAAAGGGATCAGGTGCATTTGCCCAATGCACAAGACCTTCCCATAAAACTACCTTTTTGGCAAACACCCTTGTTTTTCTTTTCCTTCCTTGCATTTTTGGTCATCCTTTCTTCTTTTTTCAGGTCGAAAGGCATGGTTTCATTTCAGTCGATCATGGACAGGATCATTTTTGTTTTGTCTGGCTTGATTGGCCTGCTGTTGTTGTTCATGTGGTTTGGAACTGATCACAAGAGTTTTGCCAACAACCTCAACCTGGTTTGGGCGATGCCAATCAACCTGCTGGTTGCCTTCAGTCTCAACAGGCCTCAACAATGGCTGAAAAAATATCTCAGGTACTACAGCCTCCTGCTTCTGGTCTTGATGGTAGCTGTGCTGCTGCATCCAGGTATCGTCAATCTTGGCTTGTATCCCCTCATTCTGGTATTGTCTTTTAGGTCGTGGATGCTGAGCAGGGATGAAAAAAAATGTTAAAGCATTCAAGCCCATGGATACTTCTTTGGAGAAGTTGTCATTTGAAAAAACAAAAGGTTATTTTTATCACCAAGCACGCTAACAATACGATCAACTCAAATTGGTGGAGAAACGAGTACTTTCTATATTGATTGCTTTATTTTTCATTTCGCTTCCCTCTTTCGCAAAGCACATCGCAGGGGGAGAGATGAGTTATACCTACCTTGGCCCTTCCGGTAGTGCCTCTAATTCCGGGCGTTACAGCGTTACGCTCAAATTGTACCGTGATTGCAATACGGATGGGGCCCAGCTCGATGTCAATGCCACCATTACCATTTATCCTGGCGGGAGTTCCAACTTTTTTGCCAACAGAAGCATACCGCTGACATCAAAGGAAACGATTGCTCTTGTTAAGCCCGACCCATGCATCAGCAATCCTCCCGTGATCTGTTATGAAGTAGGGTACTATACCTTTGAAATTGAACTGCCTTTTAATGCATCGGGTTATGCTATTTCTTACCAGCGTTGCTGCAGGATTGACGGAATTTTCAATGTTATCAATTCTCAAAATGCTGGGGTAACCTATACAGCAAATATTCCCGGCACAAGCAGCGGTGCAAATGCTCCTTTAAACAGTTCTCCTGTTTTCAGAACCAGCGATACTGTTGTCATTTGTGCAAACAATTATTTCAATTATGATTTTGCCGCTACTGATGTTGATAAGGATGAATTAACCTACCAGTTTGAAGAAGCCTATTTGGGTGGAACTTCTATGGGGCCTGCTCCAACTGTTGCCGGAGCACCTCCCTACAATTCCCTGAATTATAATTTTGGATTCAGTGCTCAAAATCCACTGGGGCCATTGGTTCAAATCAATGGGGTTACAGGTTTGATTACCGGAACTGCCCCGGTGGCAGGAATTTATGTCATTACTGTGGCTGTGGTAGAAAAAAGAAATGGACAAGTTATTAATGTTCACAGAAAAGATCTTCACCTGAAAATTGCCGATTGTAGTATCGCCGGTGCAGACCTAGATCCCATAAGCATTTCATGCGATGGCTTTACCGTCAATTTTAAAAACAATTCTACCAGCCCACTGATCAAGACATTTGATTGGGACTTTGGTATTGCATCTTCTACAACTGATGTGTCTACAGCTCCATTCCCTTCATTCACATTTCCCGCTGCGGGAGATTATACCGTCCGCCTGATCACCAACAAGAATGATCAATGCTCAGATACGGGATATACAGTTGCAAAAGTATATCCGGGATTTACTACAGATTTTACTGTCCAGGAAACCTGCAAAGGAGTCCCCTATGTTTTTACAGATGACTCAAAAACAATCTACGGCACCATCAACAAATGGAAGTGGGACTTTGGCAATGTCAATGCCAATGATGATACTTCCATCAATGCTACTTCGACATATATTTATCCTCAAACAGGTGTATTCACTGTTTCTCTGATTGTTTCCAACAGCAATGGATGCGTAGACACGGTCTTGAAACAAATCACAGTGGCCGATAAACCAACCCTGATTGTTCCCAAAGATACCTTGATCTGCAACATTGATACTTTACGACTCACCGCTTCTGGCATAGGTGTTCATTCTTGGTCACCGAACTACAACATCAGCAACACGGGGATATCCAATCCTTTGGTGAGTCCGGATATTCCGACGCGGTATACGGTTACGTTAACGCAGTCTCCTGGCTGCATCAACAGTGCTTCTGTTTTTGTGGATGTGAAGA